>JAUMZX010000127.1 GCA_030527905.1 Cardiobacteriaceae bacterium | reverse complement strand
TTTTTTCCTGTCTAAAAGGCGGGGAATTGCCCAGATATTGGGTATTTCAGGGATGGTGATGCAAGAAAATGAGCAGAAAACAGGTTCATTTGTGTTGAAAAATGAATGAGTGGATGAGATGGAGGGTTTTGCACAGGTCTCAAAATGCGAGCATCATGTGAATAGCGCGATCGCTCTACGTTGGAGCTTTCATTTTTATTATTTGTAGATAAACGCAGACCTCTACGCTTTTCCTATCCCTATCAAACGGATCGCACAACAAGATTTGTGCCTGAGTAAGATCGTCTTGCTTAAAGTTACCGCCTAACGCGGCAGCTAGGCTATTCCATGAGATTTGGACTGTCCATCCGCTATGCCGACATAAGATTAAAGCAGCGTCTAAAAATACGAGCATCATGTCAGTTCGTCAATCGCCTATGCTGAAAGAATCTTTTGCCATAGCTGCCTCTCCATAAAAACTTCAGCTAGTTCCACCATAGCAATGCCACATAAAACAGCGCTAAATACGCATCACTATCGCGCTGCTTTCCTCAACAATAAAAACAATACCTTCTCCCTGCTTGCAGGCTTGGGGTAATGGTAGTTTAATACCAAACTTTTACCGTTGTTCTAACAGAGGAATCCCTATGGAAAAACTAGGCATTGTGGGCTGGCGTGGCATGGTCGGCTCCGTACTTATCGGACGCATGCAAGAAGAAAATGACTTCGCTCATGTTGAAACGACCCTTTTCTCCACTTCACAAGCGGGCGACCCCGCTCCTGCATTTGCCGGTTCTGGAAAAACCCTGCAAGACGCCAACAACCTCGACGCCCTTGCCGCGATGGACATCATCATTACCTGCCAAGGCGGCGATTACAGTAAGGCCGTGCACCCACAACTGCGCGCACGTGGCTGGGACGGTTACTGGATAGATGCTGCTTCAGCGCTTCGTATGGATGAGCGTGCCGTAATCATCCTCGACCCTGTCAACCGTAACGTGATTGACCAAGCCATTAATGATGGTAAAAAAGATTTCATCGGAGGCAACTGTACCGTTTCCCTGATGTTGATGGCCTTAGGCGGTCTCTTTAAAAACGATCTGGTTGAGTGGGTGAGCAGCATGACCTACCAAGCCGCTTCTGGTGCTGGAGCCAAGAACATGCGCGAACTACTGCAAGGCATGGGATATTTGCATGCGCAGGTCGCAAACGAGCTTGCCAGCCCCAATAGCGCCATCCTTGATATTGACCGAAAAGTTAGCGCTGCCCTCCGCAGTAGCGACTACCCCACGGCTAACTTTGGCGTTCCACTCGCTGGAAGTCTTATTCCGTGGATTGATGCCGACCTAGGAAACGGCCAATCCAAAGAGGAATGGAAAGGCGGCGTTGAAACCAATAAAATTCTGGGACGCAGCACCAGTCCTATTCCAGTCGATGGCTTATGCGTGCGCGTTAGTTCCATGCGTTGCCACAGTCAGGCGCTCACCATCAAATTGAAGCGCGATCTGCCGCTTGCTGAAATCGAAAACTTACTCGCCAGCCATAATGACTGGGTTAAAGTCATTCCCAATGAAAAAGAAGCGAGTATCCACGATCTCACTCCTGCCAAAGTGAGCGGCACACTTTCTGTCCCTATCGGACGCCTACGTAAACTGGCGATGGGCGGCGAATACCTCAGCGCCTTTACAGTCGGCGATCAACTCCTCTGGGGAGCAGCCGAACCACTGCGTCGTATATTACGCATCTTCGTTGACTAAACAGACGAATCCAAACGGCGGTTTTACCGCCGTTTCTCATTTATAATGGGAAATAACGCACATGCTCTCATTGTTGCACTGCGATCGCTCATCCTCAAACCTCAATTGAGCGGGAAAATTGTAAGAATTAATCTCGTTGTTTACACTTTTCCTTTTTGCATGGATGTCCAATTTTGGACATTTTTAGCTATTGTCAAGAATGCCAAAGGCACGACAAAGTCGCATGGTTCTTGATAGTAGCTAAAAATTCCTAAAGAATCATTTATGCAAAAAATAAAAGCAAACAAATCTCAAAAATATAAACAACGCTCCGATTTCCTACACATTATGTATAGCCATGTTTGAATTAGCGTTACGATTGTGGCGTTAGATTGAAAAATGATGGACACCAGACTGCCTCATAACCTTTATTGGGGCATCACAAATCACGGAATACGCTACATATGATGAAAACACGGCTTTGAAAAGATAAAAATTCACACACAAACCGAGGTATCTCATTATGTACACAAATAATCCCCGTTATCCCGCGCTACACCAACTTGCCTTACGCGCCATTTCACTCTCTATGGGTTTTATCTTCTTTGCCGCTGGCTGGCGACGATTTTTCAACGCGCCCAATAAACATGACATTACCAGTGGTGCACATATTGCAGGTAAATTGGTCGATGCGGCGCCCGGTTCGCCTATTGAAGGCACGATCCACTGGGTGCTCTATCATCCGTGGGCGGCCGAATGGTCTACCTACATCATGTCCACTGCAGAAACCTTGGTGGGTATTGCCCTGATACTCGGTTTCATGAGCCGCCTTGCCGCCTTAGGTTCGGCCTTGATTAACATTGCCCTTATGCTTATCTTCGGCTGGATGGGACATGAGTGTTTGGATGAATGGACTATGGCAGCGTTAGGCTTTGCCATCTCGGTTACCATCATGTTCAGCGGCAGTGGTAGCTACTCACTTGATGCTGCTTGGGGTAAAGACCCGTTTGCCAAATACTTTACGCCATTGGCAGGAAAAATTACGGTTATCCTCTCCATACTGTTCACTATCAGCTTTTACAGCTACTACTTCGGCTTCTTCCATCTCGCCAAACGCACCAGTACGGGCACATTCAGCATTGTTACCGAAGCAATGCCGCAACAACCAGAGCAAATCACCCTTTACGTCAACGGTGGCAGCTCCTCCAGTAACGCCTATATCCGCAGTATCACCTTCACTTTGGCAAATGGTGAGACCATAACGCAACAAGCACAGGACATCAAAGTTACCCGTAGCCACTTCGAACCTTGGTCGCACGGCGCAGGCAAAATGACGGATGGCGTCCTGAAGCTAACGCTCGGGTCAAAAGTGGATATTGTTGTTCCCGATAGTGCACATAGCGCGGTCATTGATCTCATTGATGCCAAAAAAGATCCGCAGATTCATTGGTAACACTTCCAATACGGGCAACAGCCTAGCGCAAAACTTAACTTGATAGAGAACGCGATACTACGCGCCATAACGCGGACAAAACTGCAAATAGCCTAGCGTGATGGCGCATAGTCACGATAAAGCTACCCTAGCGACCATCACAACAGCGCGGCATGCCCAGCGAAACCCATCATCCGCATTCGACGGAAAGCCTGTCTAAACGCGCATTGCCCCAGAACTTATATTTAGCGTATCACGGCCAAAGTACGCGGTTAATCTCCTGAACTGCCTCAGCGCACCTACGCCCAATTTCGTGCTTTACCAATAGGCGCTATTTGAATCCTACGTTGATATGACGGATGTAAAGTCAGAATTTCATAGGAATAGAACAGCCTGTCTATCAAGCAGCAGCACTCCCCTACTGTACTATCCACTTAATAGAGATACGAAAAAATAATAGCGGTTTTCCGGTACTCACGCATAGGAAGCCATGCGCCGTGCTGACTGTAATACTGATGACGAGACCAAGTTAACGTTATGCTTTTATTAAAAAAGCTTACAGATGCCAATATACCATCACGATAAATTGCCTATAGCTTGCAACAAACTATCCACTTCCGCTTGTGTTGTGGCCCAGCTGGTGCAATAACGCACCACATGCTGTGTACCGTGCGCCTGCCAATAGGCAAAACCAAAATCGTGCATCAATAAATCGGCTTGGGCGCGGTTCACAATGGGAAACTGTTGGTTCGTCGTGGATTGCCCATAAAACGCAAAGCCTTTCTCCTCAAAGGCTTGACGAATTATCTGCGCAAAGACAACCGCTTGCTGACAAATACGTGCATAAAGATTGTCGCTAAAAAGCACATCAAACTGAACCCCCAACAAACGTCCTTTCGCCAATAAAGCACCCTGTTGCTTCATCATGGCGCGGAAATGTGGCTTCAGAGCAGGATTGACGATAACAACCGCTTCGCCAAATAATGCGCCGCATTTCGTTCCGCCGATATAAAACACATCGCACAACGTTGCCAAATCATGTAGCGTGACATCACTAACGCTGGCATCCAGCGTATAACCCAAACGCGCACCATCAACAAATAACCATAAGCCATATTCACGACAAATCTGCGATAACGCCTGCAATTCTTCTTTCTGATATACCGTGCCGAACTCCGTTGATTGCGAAAGATACACCATACTGGGCTGCACGATATGCTCCTGCACCGTACTTTGTTGATATTCGCGTTCAAAATAAGCACGCACCTGCTCCGCGCTTAGCTTGCCATCAGCACTTGGCAAAGCCAACACCTTATGCCCGCCGGCTTCAATCGCTCCAGTTTCATGCGTAGTAATATGCCCCCACTCACTAGCAATAACGCCTTGATAAGGACGCAAGGCCGCCGCAATTACCGTGGCATTCGTTTGCGTTCCGCCAACGAGAAAATGCACATCGACTTGTTCTGAGCCCACCGCTTTGCGGATTTTCTCCCGTGCTGCCTCGCAATAAGGGTCTTGTCCATAACCATTCGTTTGTAACAAATTGGTCTCACATAGCTTTTCCAGAATTGCCGGATGACAACCGGCAAGATAATCACTACCAAAATGCGCCACGTACCGCTCCTCTCACATAAAAACAGGGATTATAGAAATTTGCCTTCAGCCCCGCAAATATCTAGCCATTTTTGTTATAGTTCTTCCTTCTATAGATGACCTAGGAATGAGCATGAAACAGATTTATCTGGTTCGTCACGGACAAAGCGAATCTAATGCGGGTGGCGCTGCCAAACCTAATGCCATAATCCCCCTGACAGCGCTTGGACAAACACAAGCTGAAGAAGTTGCCGATTGGCTTATAACCCGTCTCGGCAACAATATTGCAAGTATCGGTGTATCAGAGTATCAGCGCACCCATGAAACAGCGCAACCTTTCGCCGTTCGTACTGGTCTCACACCCCGTATCATCAGTAACTTACATGAGTTTAACTACCTGAGCTTTCCTCTCATTGATGGCTTACCCTTTCACGAACGTGTACAACGCGCCAAAGATTTCTGGCAAAACGCCGATACGACAACGCTTGACGGCGACGATAGCGAATGCTTTCGTCATTTTGTGGCACGTGTTGCCGATGTCCGACAGCAATTTGCCGCGCTGCCTGATGGCAACCATGTCTTTTTCACGCATGGTCTATGGCTCAGCATGCTCATCTGGCAGCTCCTGTCACTCCCCACAAACGATGCCTCGACTATGCTCCAATTCCGCTTCTTCGCAAAAGCCATTCATATCCGAAACTGCGAAGTCTTTCTCCTAACCCTAAGTCAACACGCACCGCCGTCCATCAGCAAAGTGTATACACAACAAGCCACAAACCTCATAATTGGAGGCGATTAGATATGTTCAAGGCATTTATGCTCTTTATTCTGACCTACTTGCTCTTCTCGACTACTGCCTACTTTCTCTTACCCAATACCGTTGCGCTACATTTCACTTGGTACTATCCGCTGCTTGCCGGTCTTGCTTGCGCTTGCGCAAGTGTCTATAGCCCACCGCCCCGTACATGGCATTTTGCACTTCTTGTCCTACCGTTTGTCTATCTACTTAATTTGCTAAGCTTCATCGCGGAAGCTATCTGGTATCTTGGTTTTTCAACCCTACGCGATATGCAGAGCAGTATGCTCCCCATGGTTCTTTCATCGTTACGCGAAAATCTTGATTGGCGCACAATCCTGTTCGCTATATTGCACATTAGCCTGTCCTTCCTAATCCTCTTTATCGCCTGCCACTATACCCGTCGAAGGACATGATGAGACCTTTGCAAAAGGTCCCCAAACCGCTTACATTACCCCGACATCCA
>JAUMZX010000126.1 GCA_030527905.1 Cardiobacteriaceae bacterium | reverse complement strand
ATTTCAGGGATGATGATGCAAGAAAATGAGTAGAAAACAGGCTCATTTGTGTTGAAAAATGAATGCGTGGATGAGATAGAAGAGTTTTGCACAGGTCTCATTTTGTGTCACTTATGCAAAGCAAGCTGAATACTAGAATAATCCAAAAATCATATTTGGTGGACTAATCTTACTTGAGACTTAGAATTGCAAAAGTTTATTAGGGTTATTATGACAAGCTACGCAGAGCAGATACGCGCGCTCTGTATCGCTAGTGTGCTAGCGTGGATATATGGGTGAATACGGGACTTTGCATGAGGAGATAACGAAAAAAAGCGCCCAATTCAATGGGCGCTTTTCGGTAATGGGCTATTTAGGGTTGTAATGCTAGGTAGATATTTTGTCCATTACGGTAAATGAGTAATGGTATTGGACGTTTACGATCGGCCTTTTCCATTATCATTCGTGCGCTTTTGACGTCTTCTACGCGTCTTCCACCGACTGCGATAATGATGTCACCAGTATGCAAGCCAGATTTGGCTGCCGCAGAACCTTTTTGTATATCGCTGATACGTACGCCTTTTCCTTTGAAATCTGAGGATTGTCTATCTTCATTTGTGAGCGCACTAAGGCTTATGCCGCGTATTGCAGTTGTTGCATTACCGCTGTGTTCGTAGCCAGATTCGTTGAGATTGCCAATTTCTGTTTTTATGGTGATTTCTTTGCCGTCACGCAACAGTTTTAATGTGGCGGTTTCTCCTATAGGTGTGCTAGCAACGATGGCAGGCAGGTCTGCTGATTTGTTAATAGGTTTGCCATTGAATTGTAGAATGACATCACCATTTTCTATGCCTGATTTGGCTGCTGGAGAGTTTTCGACCACTTCAGCCACAAGCGCGCCACGCGGGCTATCCATCCCAAATGATTCTGCTAGTGTTTGATCAAGTCCCTGAACACGGACGCCCAGCCAGCCACGCACAACTTCGCCTTTATCTTTCAATTGATCGGCAATATTTTTGGCGACGTTAATGGGGATTGAGAAGGCCAGCCCGTTAAAGGCTCCGCTACGGCTGTAAATTTGCGAATTGATTGCGATAACTTCACCTTTACTGTTGAATAAGGGGCCGCCGGAGTTACCGGGATTGATAGCCGCATCTGTTTGGATAAAGGGAACATAATCACCACTGGGTAGATTACGCGCTACAGCGCTCACAATTCCCTGAGTTGCCGTATGTGTAAAGCCGAATGGTGAACCTATGGCGAGAACCCAGTCGCCGACTTGTACTTGGTCAGAGTTTCCAAGTTTCACCACAGGAAGGTGGTCGCCTTTGATTTTGACTAGTGCGACATCGGTACGTTTGTCCACACCAATGACATCAGCGTTATATTCTTTATTATTGTTTAGCTGAACCCGTACTTTGTCGGCGCCTTCTACAACATGCGCATTAGTTAAGATATAGCCGTCGCTATCAATGATAAAGCCAGAACCCTGCCCCTCCAGAATACGCTCGCTTGGTGCTTCAAAGGATTGCCCGAATGGGTCGGGAATGCCAAAGAAGTCTTCAAAAACTTCAGGAGGCAAGCCGTTAATCGTAGAAGGCTCGCTAACCCGACTTTCGACATCAATACTTACAACAGCGTCTTTGGTTTGAGCTACCAAGGCGGTAAAGTCTGGCGCAGGATCTGCATGAACCGCCGGTATTGCTAATGCCAAAGCTAAAGTAACCAATGTTTTATTCATTTGCACCTCTGATTGATTTAAGATAGGCCGCGTATTCTTACAAATTACACCTTACATTAATCGAAACGGTCGATTAAAGAAAAATTAGGAGCAACTCATGCATGTTCTCATTATTGAAGACGATAAAGACGTCGCTGCGTATATCACCAAAGGGTTAAGCGAAAGTGGTTATGTTGTTGATGCCGCCCATACCGGAACAGAAGGCCTTGCAATGGCGCAAAACGGTCAATACGATATTTTAATCGTGGATCGGATGTTACCCGAGTTGGACGGTCTTTCTGTTATAGAAAAATTGCGCAAGGATGGAATGAATACGCCAGTGTTAATTCTTTCTGCCTTAGGAGAAGTAGATGACCGTGTAGAAGGTCTGGCTGCGGGAGGGGATGATTATCTGGTTAAACCTTACGCGTTTTCCGAATTATTAGCGCGTGTTCAAGCATTAACGCGTCGTCGTGGCGGAGAAATTCAAGATCAGATGATGCTGGAAATTGCCGATTTACAGCTGGATCGTTTGAAACGGAAAGTTACGCGTGGCGGGAAAAAAATCAATCTGCAACCACGCGAGTTTCGTTTGTTGGAATATTTGATGAGCAATGCTGGTCAGGTCGTGACGCGTACTATGCTTCTCGAAAAAGTGTGGGAATATCATTTTGATCCTCAGACAAACGTGATTGACGTTCACATTTCTCGTTTGCGCAGCAAGATTGATAAAGATTTTGAACCGCCACTCATTCATACTGAGCGCGGTGCAGGTTACAGTCTATATGACCCAAGCGGCTATAATTAAGCGGCTTCGCGACTGGGGGAAGGCGGTGCGAACCACCGCCTTCAAATTTTCTCTGCTCTTCACATTGGCATCAAGCTTTGTGACGGGCGTTTCTATGTACACGTTATATCGGAGTGCCGAAAAAGAAATTAACGAGCAAATTGATTCGCGCTTATTAGCGGAAACGGGAAGCCTGCGGCGACGCTTTGAAGAACGCACCAGCATTGGATTATATACGCCCGTACTGGGAATTATTGAGCGTGTGCCAGGAGATCCGAATATAACGTTTTGTGTGATGGCGCGTAATCGCCCTACAGGGAATCGCGATCTGCCTTTTTCTCGCAGTAATAACGCGGATGTTGCCATTGATACTGGAACGACTGATATTAATATTCTCGATAGTAGCATTGCCGATCTATGCCGTATAAACACCTCGGATTCCAATAGTGTTGATAGCAACGATATGCGCGTTGATCTCGTGATGCGGGTTGTGATTGTCAATACTGCTGATAACCGTTATACATTAATTACAGCATACGACACATCCAGCGAACGTAAGATGCTGAATCGGATGTTGAGTAACAGTATTTACGTTACAGGATTGCTGTTAATCGCCTCATTTATTGGTTCATTCCTGATTGGCTATACCATTATCCACAGTATCAGCCGTATCAGTCGTACCGCGCGGCGTATTGTTGATGGAGATTTCTCCGAACGTGTGATTACTCGCGCGAGTGATGCGGACGAAATGAGCCAGCTTGCGGACGATCTTAATCACATGTTGGATCGTATTGAAGCACTGATTACCAGTCAGCGTCAGGTGACGAATAATATTGCACATGATTTACGGAGTCCTCTCAATCGCCTGCGTAACCGTATGGAAGTTGCACTTCTGGATCGTAACAGTGATAGTAACAATTTACGGGAAGTCATAGCGGATTCCGTGCAGGACGCAGAAAATCTTCTTAAAACCTTTAATGCCTTACTGAGTATCGCGCAGGTAGAAAGTCGTGCTAAGGATGATTTTGCACACACGAGTCTAACGGCTATCTGTGAAGATCTTGCTGAACTTTATGATGTCTTAAGCGAAGATGGGGAACATACCTTCTCATCGGATATTGCGCCTGATTTAGATATTAGAGGCAATCGTCAGTTAATTGCTCAGGCGATTACCAACTTATTGGATAACGCGGTTAAATACACGCCAAGTGGGGAACACATTCATTTAGAAGCGTATCGGCGAGGTGAGAATATCTATGTCAGTGTCGCAGATAATGGAAAAGGTATTCCACCAGATAAGCGCGATGACGTACTGAAGCGCTTTGTCCGCCTTGATAGTGCGCGTTCAACGCCAGGTAATGGCTTAGGGCTATCGCTAGTGAGTGCTATTGTGGCCTTGCACAATGGAAGTTTACAACTGCATGATAACAAACCAGGATTACGGATTGAGATGACATTGCCAAGTGAAACCGCCTATTTACGGCGGCAGACAGAAAGTCATTTGGAATAGACATTATCTTGGTTTAACCCGTATAAAAATACAGCTTTTGCTACAAATCCATTTCAATATGTTTGTAGCAAAAGCTGCTTTTTGTAGTCATACGAACGGATGACCCGCCTCAAGAGCTCGGCTAAAAAAGCGTTATCATATTCTGTCCGATTTTTCGGAGAGCAAGGCAAGTTTTATTTGATTATTTTTTTATAGACTTCGGCACTCATTTTCGGCGTGCGTTGCTGAGTGGCAAAGTCCACATAGATCATGCCAAAACGGCTGCCGTAGCCAGATAACCATTCCAGATTATCGTGGCTTGACCAAATATGATAACCCTCAACTTTTGCCCCTTCCGCAATTGCCTTTTTCATGGCGGTAATGTGGGCGGCAATATAATTACTGCGTTTTAGGTCGATGACTTGTCCATTTTCCAATTTATCTTCATTCGGGAAACCCGCCCCATTTTCGGTGATAATGACCGGAGGGTTACCCCATTCGTCACGAATACGCAATAATAAATCATGAAATTGGTCGGGACGGACAGCGCCATTAAATGCCACTTCACTTTCGCCGTCGCTTAATTGCATTTCCGGGGCATAATCGGTGTGGGCTTTTGTCTGGCTTTTGATATAAAGTGGCGCGTAATAATTAATTCCTAAGAATTCCAGTCCTGCTTTGCCAACTTTTTGCGCATCATCGGCTTGAATTCCAGTATCCAGTTGATATTTTTCAGCGAGTGCAAGGATGTCTGCAGGATATGTTCCTTTGAACATGGCATCAAGGAACCAGCGGTTCAATATACCGTCGGCATATTCAGCGTTGTGGCGATCTGCATCGCTGGTGGCGTTTTTCGGCAAAAGGACAGGAAAGAAGGGGAAAGCTAGGCCGAGTCTGCCTTTGTAACCTTTTTCGGCAAAGATTTCTTTGGCAGCGCCTGCAGAAAGCAGAATGTGGTTGTAAGTTTTCAGCGCGTCAGCCAGATTCTCAAAGGCAGGCAGGATGGCGGGTACGGTGGTGTCATCGCCTGTCTGGCGTTTTTTTGCCAATACGCCCTGACCGAACTCTACGCTTGGCTCGTTAATCAACACAAAGTCTTCCGCCATGTCGTGGAAATGGGCAAAAACCGTTTCGGCGTAGTGTTTGAACCATTGTACAGATTCACGGTTTTTCCAGCCGCCTTGCAGGAATAGTTCTTTCGGCATGTCCCAGTGATAGAGGGTAACGAGAGGGCGAATGCCAGCTGCTTTCAAATCTTTGATAAATTGCCGGTAATGCTCAATTCCGGCGGGGTTGGGCTTACCGGTACCATCAGGGATGATACGCGTCCAGGAAAGGGAGAAGCGGTAACTGTTCAGTCCTATTTGTTTGAAGATATCAATGTCTTTCAGGTATTGATTGCGGTCATAAAAATGGATTGCTTCTTTGCCAGAATCACCGTTGACGCCGAGTTTCAGTTCGTCCATATAGTAATCCCAGACAGTTGCACCACGGTTGTCCGCTTGAGTGAATCCTTCGACTTGATAGGCTGCCGAAGCGCCTCCCCACAGAAAGCCTTCAGGTACAGAAAGCACTTTGGCTTGGTCAATGGCGAATTGCAGTGCGCTATCAATTATGGGCAACGCCCTCGGCGTGGGCAATTGGAGGAAGAAACCAAGGTATGGAAACAATGCCGGTTCCCGTAATGGCGGTGGATTTCAAGAATTCGCGGCGCGTAATTTGATTTTTTGACATAGACTTCTCCTGTGTTAGAAATAGTCAGGTTGTTTACACTTCTTGTTTAAAATAATCATCCAAAACCTCATAAGGCGTTTTGTTTAAAATGTCCTCATGGGGGTTAACCGTATTATAAAAGTTGATAAAGCGTTTTCAGCTTCTGCTTTCTATCCTCCGAATCTTTAAACTCCTCTTGATTATGCCACATTTCCATCAATGTTCTAATCATTCTCTCCGCTTTACCATTAGTTTGCGACCGAGCAGGTTGCGTAAACTTCTAATTGATTCTCTGGCTTAAACATGTCTTCACAAAAACGCACAACTTGCCGCTCAAGGCTTGAAAGTCAAGGAAGCGCAAGCGGCGGTG
>JAUMZX010000125.1 GCA_030527905.1 Cardiobacteriaceae bacterium | reverse complement strand
GAGTTGTGGATGTCGGGGTAATGTAAGCGGTTTGGAGACCTTTTGCAAAGGTCTCACTGTGTGAATCCCAGCAAACTGCTACTATTTTTTATCCGTAATAAATCGCGCAGCAGAAGGATTTTGTGCGATGTGTCGTATTATTTTAGGCTACTGCCCGCTTGTGAGATGACGTCATTATGAAACGCTGAATTTCATCCGCCATCAAGGCTAGATAAAAACAGAACTTTCTGAAGAACCTTATTGCTCGCTACAATAACAGAACAGAGAAAAAACTAAAAAATCAAAGAAATAAAGCCACTATCTTTAGCATTACCAACATATCATGTAAAAACATAACCTCTGTACCAACGATTTACTGCCTTAACTCTAGACAACCCTTAGTAACAGCATGGTTTTTTCATACATAGCCGCTACAATAGCAAACTACCTCTTTTCGCTTTGTCATACAGCCTAACCATGCGACATTTTCTGCTAAGCAGCCTACTACTCATCTTCTGCGCCGTAGCTCACGCGCAAAATCTGGACAATGCCAGCGCCTTATTGACGCTTCCCCAGTTGGAACACATGGAAAGCAACACGCGACAAAGCGAAGCGCGCAATCATGAATGGCAAAAATCGCTGAGTAACCTACGCGACGAAACCCTACCGGAAAACATTAGCGAAAGCGATCTAGCCGCCATTCGTGTGTCACTTGAACAAACACAGGCAGATCTCAACAATCTGACAGGCGAGCAAAATAGCATCATCCAAGACCTCGATGCTGCAAAAAAACGCGGTGATTCACTCAATGCCCTGCTACAAAAACAGGCCAACCCGCTCCTTGACAGTATTGATAATGACAAACCACACGCCAGTCGCCTACAAACACAAGAACAACTGGAACTGAACCAACACCTCATCCAAATTCTACAACAACAAAAAAGCGTTGCTTTACAAGGCATCGCCATAGCAGAACAACGAAAAAGCCTACTGGAAGCTCGTTACCAACGTTACAACGAACACTACCTTGAAACACGGCAAGGAAACGCAACTACCAGTACCCGCGATAACCAACTCAGCCGTCTAGAAGACAACCGCCGCCAACTCAGCAGCCAACTCAACAACAGCAATCTGGATCGCGACGCCAGACTGGACAAATACATAGAGCTCGCCTTACTCAATACCCAAATACTCTACACAGGAAGCGAAAACGAACTCCTGATCCTAGAAAACAGATTACAAGAACTACAATTTGCCGATCTCACCAGTCTCTCCCTTGAACGCATCGACAGTATCCGCAGCGAACTCGGCACCACACTACAACGGATAGATACCATCGGACCACAACTCGACAGCAGTCAACGCATCATCTCTGAACAATACCTACTTTATGAACGTCAGCGCAACAATCCACCAGAAAGCGTTAAGGCCAGACGAAAAGCCCTCGACGAACAGTACCAACAACTCAAAGTCCAGTTAGAAAATAGCACGCTCAGCCTCAAAACCAACCGCGATATTGCCGACCGCCAATACACCCAACTCGCCAAAAACCAGCTCAAACAACAATTCCGCTTTGGTGGCGAACTGAATGCCGTACCACAACTACTAACAGCCACACTAAAAGCCGGCGGCACCTTCTTAGGCCAATACGCGGTGGCCCTACAAACCTTAGGCCGTAGCCTATCCAATTTGGCTATCGGACGCTGTCTGATGCTTGCTTTCACAGGCATTAGCCTAATCCTCTTAACACTGGTAGCCGTAACTATCCTAAATCGCACCATTCGTCGTTATGCCAGCCAGAAACGCCTTACCTTTGCTTCACGTCTTATCCTGTTTCTCAGCAAAATGCTGAAAAACAACCTACCCTACCTCGCCGTCTTTCTCTTTTCTCTTACCATCATTCGCGCCACAGCAATTCCTGCTCCCGCCTCTGATATGCTTGCGCTCCTGCCGGCCATACTCCTCTTTAACACCATTCCTTACTATGCCGCGCGCAACCTCATCAAAACTGAACTCATCGCCACCCCTGAAAAACAGCGCATCATTCGTCCAACCATTATCTATGCTGCTATTGGCAGCTTGCTCTTTGCCTTTGTGCTTATGGCCGATTGGATACTTGATGACGAACCTATCATCAATACCTATCGCTGGATATTCGCCCTGTATAACCTGCTAGTAGCCATTCCAATCTGGCGGGCGGTTAGCCGTAGTCTTACCTACATGAACGGCTTTTATCAAGAATATTCTACCTATCGCATCCTGCGCCCCATCATCCGTACCATCCCAATGGGCGTTCTCGCATTTGGTCTTATTGGAACACTAGGCTATCTCAATCTTGCGTGGCTTATCGCCAAACACCTCCTCATCTTTGTGTTATACGCTCTCATCTGGATTGCGTTCACCGCCTTCCTCAAAGACAGCGCTTTACGCGCTAAACGTTACGCCTTACGCAACACCAACCGTGGCGTATTCTGGGCGCAAGACGTGATCAACCCGATTCATAACCTTCTCACCTACGGCAGCCTCATCCTATTCCTCCGCCTACTACAATACAGTTACGAATGGGATGAACATACGCCGGTAATCCAAAGCATTCTCACCCTGCTAAGAACCCCCATAACCAAAGGCGACAACAGCCACCTAACCCTGCTAAATATCCTCCTGATGGCCGTAATTATCTACGTCATTTATCGCATTGGCGGCTGGATAAAATCCTTCAGCTACCGTTGGGTTTACGGAAAAATTGCAGACCTTGGTATCCGCAACAGTCTGGCCGTTTTCAGCCAATACGCGGCAGTAACCCTCGGCTTCTTCCTCGCACTACGCGTGATTGGCATAGACCTTACTGCCTTTACCATCTTTGCTGGAGCGCTCGGTGTGGGAATCGGTTTTGGTATGCAAACCATCGCCAACAATTTCATCAGCGGCATACTCCTGCTCATTGAACGCCCACTACGCAATGGCGACATCATCACCGTAGGCAACTACGAAGGAACCGTTGAACGCATAGGCATGCGCTCACTGACCATTACCACCTTCAACAATGAAAGCGTCATCCTGCCCAATTCCGATTTTGTAACCAGTGCCTTTATGAACTGGTCGCATCAAGATCCTATCATGCGCACCGTACTCTACCTTGACCTTAACTACCGCCACGATCCGCATAACGTACAAGAACAATTTATGCGCGCGCTATCGGAACTCGCTGAAGAAGGTCATATCCTTGATACTAACGACCATAACTATGATGTCTTTGCCTATAATTGCTCAGAGCGCGGCCTCACCTACCGCCTCCAGTATCATGTTCACATGCAACAACATCACCTAATGACCAGCCGCCATCTGGTTATTGAGCGCATTTGGCAGACCTGCCGCGCGAATAACATAGAAATTGCCTATCCGAAATATGACCTCTATTTCCCCGAAAATCCAGACCAACTCGCGCATGCTATCCGCCAGATACCCAACTTCCGCGCGGATCAGTCTCCTGGCTTACGTGGCTAAAACAAAATAACTTGGCACCATATAAGCAAAACGCATAACAACGGGCAAAAACGCTATATGACACTATCGCCAAAATCGCGTATAAATCGCGCCACCTAAATCGAACTTGGAGTATTGACAGCATGATAAAAAAAATAGCCTTCGCCGCCGCAATGATCTTGATAATGAGTGCCTGCGACAGCAATACCAACAAAGAAAATAACAATAGCAAAAGCGCCAGCACAGATGCGCCACTGCTTGAAAGAATTAATAACAAAGGCATCATCACAGTCGGCACGGAAGGAACTTATGCACCATTTACCTATCACGATGAAAGCGGCAAACTAACGGGTTACGATGTAGAAGTCACACGCGCTGTTGCTAAAAAACTGGGTGTTACCGTTGATTTCAAAGAAACTCAATGGGATGCGATGCTCGCAGGCTTAGACGCCAAGCGCTTCGATATTGTTGCCAATCAGGTCAGCCTCACCAGCCCAGAGCGTCAGGCCAAATACGACAAAAGCGAACCATACAGCTGGAGCGGACCAGCCGCCTTGGCTCGACAAGACGACAGCCGCATTCACTCATGGAATGACATCAAAGGGCTGGATGCTGCGCAATCACTAACCAGCAACTATCGAGAAATGGCGGAAAAATACGGAGCAAAAATTACGGGCGTAGATGGCATGGCACAGGCCATAGAACTGGTTAAACAAAAGCGGGTTGACCTAACACTGAATGACCATCTCGCCATTTTGGATTACCTCAGCAAACACAAAGATAGCGGACTGGAAATCAAACTCATCGCTGACAAAAGCGAATTGCAAGGTTCCGGACTCATCTTTCGGAAAGGCGAAGATGCCGCCGTTGCAAAAGTGAGCGAAGCCATCATAGCGCTCAAACAAGATGGAACACTGAAAAAACTGAGCGAACAATTCTTTGGACAAGACATCAGTGTTCAATAATTTCTTAGCAGCGCTACCCTTTATGGATAGCGCAAAAGCGCAAATCATCATAGATGCCTTTTGGCCGCTCCTGCACGCAGCGCTGCTTTACACCATTCCATTAACTATCGCTTCATTTGCCATAGGCTTGCTTATTGCACTGGCTGTTGCACTCATACGAGTCATTCCGCGTACAGGTTTCTTACATCATGCCGCTTATATACTGGCACGCATTTATGTCTCCCTCATTCGCGGTACGCCACTCATGTTGCAACTTTTCATTATCTTCTATGGTTTACCCGAAATAGGTTGGAAACTTGATCCCGTACCAACTGCCGTTATCGCCTTTTCGCTCAACATTGGCGCATATGCCTCCGAAACCGTACGCTCCGCCATCCTCTCTATACCCAAAGGCCAATGGGAAGCAGGATTCTCTATTGGCATGACCTATATGCAGACCTTCCGACGCACCATCCTACCGCAAGCCTTACGTGTAGCGGTGCCACCTCTATCCAATACCTTTGTTGGTCTCGTTAAAGAAACCTCTCTCGCTTCACTGGTGCTAATACCCGAACTGATGAAAGCCTCACAAATCATCGTCGCGCGAAACTACGAATTTATCCTGATATACAGTGAAGCAGGCCTAATCTATTGGGTGATATGCACCATCTTGACGCATCTGCAAAGCAAAATGGAAAAACGCCTTGATCGCTACATTGCAAAATAAAGAAACCGCATGATAGAAATTCGTAACATCCGCAAAACCTTCGATAACCACACCATATTGCATGGTGTTGACCTGAATATAAAAAAAGGTCGTGTAGTCGTTATCCTTGGCCCATCGGGTTCCGGTAAAACCACATTTTTACGTTGCCTGAATGCGTTAGAAATTCCAGAAGCCGGAAGCATCACCTTCACCGAAAACACCCCTCTACATATCGACTTCGCCCAGAAGCCCGACAAAAGACAAATCCTGAATCTACGCCGTAAGAGCGGCATGGTATTCCAACAATACAACCTCTTTCCCCATAAAACAACTCTCGAAAACATCATGGAAGGCCTAATTGTCGTACAAAAGAAACCGATTGCTCAGGCGCGTACCGAAGCGGAAGCACTATTGGAAAAAGTAGGCTTGCGCGACAAAAGTGCTCACTATCCTTTCCAACTTTCTGGTGGCCAACAACAGCGTGTTGGTATCGCCCGCGCCCTCGCAATACGACCAGACCTTGTGTTATTTGATGAACCGACCTCCGCTCTTGATCCTGAACTCGTGCAAGAAGTCTTAAACACCATCAAAACTCTTGTACGTGAAGGTTGGACGATGCTCATTGTGACCCACGAAATCAGATTTGCTATGGAAATTGCCGATCTTGTAGTGGTGATGGATGCTGGTCAAATTGTAGAGCAAGGAGCCCCCTCACAGCTGTTCCAACACCCACAGCACGAACGTACCCGTCGTTTCTTACAACAAATTCGCGCAGCTTACTAAAAAATATCCATTGTTCGCCACATACAAAGATTCGCACCGCTACGACAGATAAAACCGATACAATGCCATTTTACCTTGCTAATTTTTATAGATTTAACAACTTAGCTAATTAGAATGAGGCCTGTGCAAAACCCTCCATTTCATCCACGCATTCATTTTTCAACACAAATGAACC
>JAUMZX010000124.1 GCA_030527905.1 Cardiobacteriaceae bacterium | reverse complement strand
TGAATTGCGTACCGAGCGTTTTATGAAGATTGTTTCATTGGCTCCGGAAGTGTTATAAAGGGGGGGGATGATGAAAAAAATTATTAAAGGTGATCAGGTTATTGTACTTGCTGGGAAAGATAAAGGCAAGATTGGTAAAGTAGCTTCCGTTGTAGAGGGTAAGGTAATAGTTGACGGAATTAATTTGGTAAAGCGTCATCAGAAACCTAATCACATTAAAGGTGTAAATGGGGGAGTGGTATTGAAAAATATGCCCTTGGATATGTCAAATGTTGCTATTTTGAATCCTGAAACTAAAAAAGCCGATCGTGTAGCGATTAAGGTTGTAAAGACTGAAAAAGGAATTGTGCGTTTTCGTGTATTTAAGTCGACAGGCGCTGAGATAAGTTAAGGAGTTCATTATGGCTAGATTGAAAGATTTTTATTTCAATACTGTTGCTCCAGAATTGATTAAACAGTTTAATTATAAATCAATTATGGAAGTTCCCCGTATTGAAAAAATCACATTAAACATGGGTGTTGGCGAAGCTGTCGCCGATAAAAAAATCATGGAGCATGCTGTGGCTGACTTAGAAAAAATTTCAGGTCAGAAGCCAGTGATTACGGTCGCTAGAAAATCAATTGCAGGATTTAAAATTCGTGATCACTACCCAATAGGTTGTAAAGTAACTTTAAGACGAGATCAAATGTTTGAGTTTTTGGATCGTCTTGTCACAATTGCGTTACCGCGAGTGCGTGATTTTAGAGGGGTGAATGGCAAATCCTTCGATGGAAGGGGTAATTATAATATGGGTGTTCGAGAACAGATTATTTTCCCTGAAATTGAATATGATAAAATTGACGCTTTGCGTGGTTTGAATATTACTGTTACAACAACTGCTAAAACTGATGAAGAAGCAAAAGCATTATTAGCGTTGTTTAAATTCCCGTTTAAAGGATAATCATGGCAAAAAAGGCACTTATTAATCGTGAAGCAAAAAGAGTTGCTTTGGCTCAAAAGTATGCATCAAAACGTGCTGCGATTTTTGCGATTATTCATGATACAAATGTTACTGATGAAGAACGCTTTGAAGCGAGGTTGAAATTGCAAGCTATTCCTAGAAATGCCGCTCCTGTTAGACAGCGTCGCCGTTGTATGTTGACTGGCCGACCTCGTGGCACTTTCCGTAAATTTGGATTGGCACGGATTAAAATTAGAGAAATTGCGATGAGGGGTGAAATCCCTGGCGTGATTAAGGCTAGTTGGTAAATAGGAGGAGTAAAAATGAGTATGCATGATCCTATTTCTGATATGTTGACTCGCATCCGCAATGCTCAGGGTGCATGCAAAGTATCAGTGAGTATGCCGTCGTCTAAGCTAAAATGTGCGATTGCAAAAGTTTTAAAAGAAGAAGGTTATATTGAGAACTTTTCCATTAGTACGGATGCGAAACCAGTATTAGAGATTCAATTGAAATACTATGCTGGACGGCCTGTAATAGAACAAATTAAACGAGTATCACGCCCTGGTTTAAGGGTTTATAAAGCATCTTCTGCGATTCCTGTTGTGATGAACGGCTTAGGAGTTGCTATTGTTAGCACCTCTAAAGGCGTTATGACTGATCGTAAAGCTCGAGAAGTTGGCGTTGGTGGTGAGTTGCTATATATTAAGATGTCTCGAGTTGCTAAAAATCCGGTGCATGTTCCTGCTGGAGTTGAAATTAAGTTTGGAACGGATAAACTAGTTGTTAAAGGGAAAAATGGTGAGTTGTCATTATTGTTGCCTGCCGATGTAAAAATTGAATTTTCCGATGATAAATTAGTTTTTTCTACAAAAGTTCAAACTAAAAAAGCTAGCGCTATGTCCGGAACTATGAGGGCTCTGGTCGCTAATATGGTTAAAGGTGTGTCAGAGGGATTTGAAAAAAAATTGCAGTTAATTGGGGTTGGTTATAGAGCCCAAGCTCAGGGGAGAACTATAAATTTATCTTTAGGTTTTTCTCACCCTGTTGTTTATGAATTACCCGAGAATGTATCTGCTAATACTCCTTCACAAACAGAAATAGTGCTAAATAGTTCGGATAAACAAGCTTTAGGTCAAGTTGCCGCTGAAATTCGTAGCTTTAGACCCCCAGAGCCTTATAAGGGTAAGGGTGTGCGTTATGCCGATGAGGTGGTTATAATGAAAGAAGCTAAGAAAAAATAAATAAGGTGTTGAACTTATTATGAATAAGCATGAAAAAAGATTTCGTCGCGCTCAAAAAACACGTGCACGAATAGCAGATTTGAAAATGGTTAGATTGTGTGTTTTTCGAACAAACAATCATATTTATGCGCAAATTATTAATGCCGACGGAAATAAAATATTGGCGTCTGCATCCACACTAGAAGCAAGTGTTCGTAAACAGCTGAAATCAAGTTCCAATATTGAAGCCGCTGCATTGGTTGGTAAAATAATTGCAGAAAAAGCGAAAGCTATCGGTGTTGTAGAAGTTGCCTTTGATCGTTCGGGATTTCAATATCACGGACGCGTAAAAGCTGTAGCGGAAGCTGCTCGTGAAAATGGCATGAGTTTCTAATTTAAAAGATTTTGGAGATAGTGTTGCATATGGCAAAACATGAAGAAGAACGTGGTGATGGCTTAATAGAAAAAATGGTAGCCGTTAATCGTGTGACTAAAGTTGTAAAAGGCGGACGGATAATGGCCTTTTCTGCACTAACTGTGGTTGGTGATGGAGATGGGCGTATTGGCATGGGCAAAGGTAAATCTAGAGAAGTTCCTGTTGCGGTTCAAAAGGCTATGGATCAGGCGCGTCGTTGTATGATTAAAGTTCCTTTGAAAGAAGGTACGATATATCATGAAGTGCTTGGTAAGCACGGCGCAACACGAGTCTTTATGCAACCCGCTAAAGAGGGGAGTGGTGTTAAGGCAGGTGGACCTATGCGTTTAATTTTTGATGCAATGGGTATTCATAATATTTCTGCGAAAGTACATGGTTCCACTAATCCTTATAATATTGTAAGAGCTACTTTAGATGGTTTATCAAAACTCTATACCCCATCTGAGATTGCAGCAAAACGTGGGTTAACAGTAGATGAAATTTCAAGGTAATCAATAATGGTTGAGCAAAAAAAAATTAAAGTGACTTTAGTCAAAAGCTTGATTGGTACGATTGCTGTACATCGATCTTGTGCTAGAGGACTCGGACTTCGCTATCGTGAGCATACAGTTGAAGTTCTGGATACGCCTGAAAATCGTGGTATGATTAATAAAATTAGCTACCTTTTGAAAGTGGAGTTTTAATATGTTATTAAATACTATTCGCCCAATCAATGGTGCCACGCATGCTCAAAAGCGAGTAGGCCGGGGTATTGGTAGTGGCTTAGGGAAAACATGTGGTCGTGGTCATAAGGGACAAAAAAGTAGAGCGGGCGGCTTTCATAAGGTAGGTTTTGAAGGTGGGCAAATGCCTTTACAGCGCCGGTTGCCTAAACGAGGCTTTAAATCAGTAAATAAGGATTTGTCAGTTCAGATTCGTTTGAGTGAACTACAGAATGTGGCTAAAGAGGAAATAGATTTGCTAGTTTTAAAACAAGTAGGTCTGATCCCAGCAAATGTCCGTACTGTTAAAATCATTTTGGCTGGAGAGTTAAATAAAGCAGTTTATTTGAAAGGCATTAGAGTGACTAATGGTGCCAAGGCTGCGATAGAAGCGGTTGGTGGAAGAATAGAAGAATAAGGTTCGATAAATTGGCTTATCAACAATCCAAATTAGGCACGGCAAATACTAATGATTTAAAAAAAAGATTAGTATTTTTATTTATAGCTCTAATTATTTATCGAATTGGAACTCATATACCAGTTCCTGGCGTTGATGCAATAGCTTTGGCTCAGGCATACAAAGGTCAAAGTAGCGGAATACTGGGTATGCTGAATATGTTTTCAGGTGGTTCTCTAGAACGGTTTAGTATACTTTCGATTGGTATAATGCCTTATATATCGGCATCTATTGTAATGCAATTAGCAGCAGAAATATTGCCTTCCTTGAAATCTCTTAAAAAAGAGGGAGATGCCGGTAAGAGAGTTATTACAAAATACACCAGAGTAGGTACTGTATTTTTAGCTACTTTACAGAGTATAGGTGTTGCTAGTTTAGTTTTTAATCAAGATAAATTAGTCGTAGTGCCAAAGTTTGAATTTTATATTTCAACTATAGCCTGTTTAGTGGGCGGTACAATGTTTTTGATGTGGCTTGGAGAGCAAATTACCGAGAGAGGAATTGGAAATGGTATTTCTTTGATTATAACTTCAGGGATTGCTGCTGGGATTCCATCCGGTCTTATGAGGCTTGTGACTCTGGTGAATAGTGACTCTGGAGGGATATTAAGAGTAGTGGGTATTGTATTAGGTGTAATCTTATTAGTATATATTGTTGTATGTTTTGAAAATGCTTTAAGAAAAGTGCCAATCCATTATGCTAAAAGACAAATTATTAAAGATCAGAATACACATATACCATTTAAATTGAATATGGCTGGAGTCATTCCACCGATATTTGCTTCTAGTTTAATTCTTTTCCCTGCGACAGTAGGAAGTTGGTTGGGTTCGGCAAATGATAGATCTGTATTTTCCCGATTGATTGGTATGCTGAGTCATGGTCAGCCGATTTATATGGCTTTATTTTCGTTTTTAATTATATTCTTTTGCTATTTTTATACATCTTTAGTTTTTTCTCCAAAAGAGATAGCTGAGAATTTGAAAAAAAGTGGAGCCGTCATTCCAAATATTAGGCCGGGAGAATGTACCGCAAATTATTTGGAAAAACTTGTAATGAGATTGACTTTTTTTGGTGCGCTTTATATAACAGGTATTTGTTTATTGCCGGAGATATTAACTTCAACATTTAATGTCCCATTTTATTTAGGTGGCACTTCCTTATTAATTCTTGTAGTTGTAACAATGGATTTTAGTACTCAAATCGCTTCCTACAAAATGACTGAACGGTATGATTATTTCACAATGAAATCCTTATCTCGTAAATAACAATGGCTAAAGAAGATATTATACAAATGCAAGGAGAAATACTTGAAACCTTGCCAAATGCTACATTTAAAGTAAAACTTGAAAATGATCATGTCGTACTAGGTCATATTTCGGGAAAAATGCGTATGCATTATATACGGATTTCTCCTGGAGACAAGGTGACAGTTGAGTTGACACCTTATGATTTAACTCGTGCACGTATTGTTTTCAGGACAAGATAATTTTTAACGAAAGGAATCAATGATGCGCGTTCAGCCGTCTGTTAAGAAGATTTGCAGGAATTGCAAAATTATTCGTCGTAATCGTGTGGTTCGTGTGATTTGTGTAGATCCTCGTCACAAACAGCGTCAAGGTTAATTGACTGATCTGAAATTTATGTTATAGTAATGGGCTTCGAATTTTAGAAGGAAATAAATATGGCTCGTATTGCGGGGGTTAATATCCCTAATAATTCCCATATCGTTATTGGCTTGCAAGCCATTTATGGTATTGGTTCTACTCGCGCTAAGTTGATTTGTGAGGCTGCTGGAGTATTGACTAGTGTTAAAGTTAAAGATTTAGATGAATCTCAATTAGAAGCTTTGCGCGAACAAGTTGGTAAATATGAAATTGAAGGCGATTTGCGTCGTGAAGTTACCATGAGCATTAAACGATTGATGGATATGGGATGCTATAGGGGTCTCAGACATCGTCGCGGTTTGCCTTGTCGTGGTCAGCGTACACGAACTAATGCTCGTACTCGTAAGGGTCCGCGCAAGGCTATTGCTGGTAAAAAATAATTTTTAAGGATTGATACAGATGGCTAAAGCAAACACAGCTTCGCGTGTGCGTAAAAAAGTACGTAAAACTGTAAGTGAAGGTATAGTGCATGTCCATGCATCTTTTAATAATACCATCATTACTATCACTGACCGTCAAGGGAATGCATTATCTTGGGCTACCTCTGGAGGCGCTGGTTTTAAAGGTTCGCGTAAAAGTACACCGTTTGCTGCGCAAGTAGCAGCAGAAGCGGCTGGTAAAGTTGCCCAAGAGTATGGCGTAAAGAATTT
>JAUMZX010000123.1 GCA_030527905.1 Cardiobacteriaceae bacterium | reverse complement strand
GCTTTTCCTGTCTAAAAGGCGGGGAATCACCCAGATATTGGGTGGTTCAGGGATGGTGATGCAAGAAAATAAGCAGAAAACAGGTTCATTTGTGTTGAAAAATGAATGCGTGGATGAGTTGGAGGGTTTTGCACAGGTCTCATATCGTTAAAAAAGAAAAAGCAGCACCATAAGCACTGCTTTTTCTTCACCTGCCCTACCTTATTTTACAACAAGCCCGGCTGCCCCAAAGCAGGATCGGTTGCACGAGCGGCTTGCGCATCAGCAACGGTCATTCCCAACGCTTTAGCCACACCTTCACCATACGCAGGATCGCATGCGTAGCAATTACGAATATGGCGATACTTGATAAAATCTAGAGCATCACCCATCGCGGCAGCCGTATTAATGAATAACAGATCTTTCTGCGTTGCGCTCATCAGATGAAACAAAGCACGTGGTTGGCTGAAATAATCGGCGTCATCTTCGCGGTAATTCCAATGCGCAGCATCGCCATTAATCTTCAATGGCGGTTCTGCATACTGCGCTTGTTCCTGCCATTGTCCAAAGCTATTCGGTTCATAATGAATCGTACTTCCATAATTACCATCTGCACGCCCTTGCCCGTCTCGCGCATTACTATGCACAGGACAGCGCGGCGCATTGACTGGAATTTGATGATGATTCACACCTAAGCGGTAACGTTGAGCATCTGCATAATTGAATAAACGTGCTTGCAACATACGGTCTGGTGACACGCTAATGCCCGGAACGAGATTACTGGGTGCAAACGCCGATTGCTCGACATCCGCAAAAAAATTGGCCGGATTGCGGTTTAGTTCGAATTCACCAACTTCAATCAGGGGATAATCTGCTTTTGGCCAAACTTTGGTTAAATCAAACGGATGATATGGGACTTTTTCTGCATCAGCTTCAGGCATGACCTGAATGAACATCTTCCATTTTGGAAAGTCGCCATTTTCAATAGCCTCATACAAATCGCGTTGATGACTCTCACGGTCATCCGCAATAATTGCAGCAGCCTCCTCATTACTCAAATTTTTGATACCTTGCTGCGTCCGAAAATGAAACTTCACCCAAAAACGTTCTCCAGCGGCATTCCAAAAACTATAAGTATGCGAACCATAGCCATGCATGTGGCGATAACTAGAAGGAATACCACGATCACTCATCACAATCGTGACTTGATGAAACGCCTCTGGCAACAACGTCCAAAAATCCCAGTTATTAGTAGCAGAACGCATATTCGTACGCGGATCACGCTTTACCGCCTTATTCAAGTCAGGAAACTTACGAGGATCGCGCAAGAAAAACACGGGCGTATTATTGCCGACCATATCCCAATTTCCTTCTTCCGTATAAAACTTCAAGGCAAACCCTCGAATATCGCGTTCAGCATCAGCTGCACCTCGTTCACCAGCAACCGTTGTAAAGCGGGCGAACATCTCGGTTTTCTTGCCAACTTCAGAGAAAATCTTTGCGCACGTATACCGAGTAATATCATGCGTAACGGTAAAAGTTCCAAATGCGCCGCTTCCTTTCGCATGCATCCGACGCTCAGGAATCACTTCTCGCACAAAATTGGCAAGCTTTTCATTCAACCATAAATCCTGTGCCAATAAAGGGCCACGAGGTCCTGCAGTCAAACTATTTTGATTATCGACAACCGGTGCGCCATTATTTGTTGTTAAATGGGTGACAGGGCATTTTTTACTTTCGCTCATGATGATTTCCTTCATTATTTCGTAAAAAGAAAACCGACAAAACTATCGGCATCAATTAAGTTTAACTGAACAAAAATCTTTATTCAATAAAAAAAACACATCAACTAACCGCACTATAATATTAATTAGGACATGACATCCATCATAAGTATCAAAAAAAAGAAAAATATGCTAAACAACCTTAGCAGCATCGAACACCTTTAACTGCCGTTGCAAGATGGTCTCGCTAAAATACTAAAATCTTATGCGCCGCGTTATGCCACGCTTCACGAGGAAATGGAACCTGTGAATATGTTTGACGAGGAAGATATGCGGTGGTACGAAGAAGCGCTCGCGGAGAGAGAAGCTTTTGAAAAGAAAATTGGGGGTCAATTTGTCTACTAACCCAGTTTAGAAAAAGACAAAGATAAGGTTGTAAGAATTAATCGCGTTGTTTACACTTTTCCTTTTTGTATGGATGCCCAATTTTGGACATTTTTAGCTATTGTCAAGAATGCCAATTCTGCACGACCTCAGCTGTTTCAGCCCGCCCGAAAAACTGCGGGCATTACTGGAAGAACTGCGCGCAATCAAAGACTCGTCCCCTCTTTTGGAACAAACCATCCTAAACATCGAAGAAGACCTAGCCTTTGCCGAAAAGCTGTATAATGGTGAAAATTCCACAGAATAAATAGATTATTCTTTAGAAACAAAGATACACCTGCAAACGCGATTTTTTTATCCACAGAAAAACAAACTACATTACGACACGAACAAAGAAAGCAAATCCTTATACAAGATTAAAGATGAATATTCATATAGCTAAAAAAGAGCTGTGAATCATTTAATAATATCTGTTTTAAATACAAATATATATCCAAAATAAGATTTCTATCATCTTTAAAATAAGAGAAATATAGGCGAAATGTTTCTATGCAAACAGTTGTGCCGTATGATTGAATATAAAAACAATAAGACCTTTATTATTGAGTATAGAGGATTTTTATAAAAAAATGCATAGGCTGCTAGTAAGCAAAGCCTTTGTAAAAGTAATAACTTAGAAATTAAGGATAAAAATGAATATTGTGCTTGCGGTATTAGTACTTACTATAGCAATTGGTTTTCTCTACACCTTATATAAAATTGTCTATGCTCTTTTTAAACCACATTCTGTTGATTGGTTAGGCAATAACCGTAAAAAAACATTGGTGATAGGCGGTTCTATACTTGGTACAATGCTATGCTTTATGGCGATATTATTAATCGCATCACAGAGTATACGTTCAACAGAGAGAGAAGCTGAAAAACTAGCTCTAGCCACACAAAGACAAAGCACCTTAACAGTAGCAACGGAAAATTCTAAAGTAGTACAGCCAGAAAAAGAAGAAATTATAGAAAAAACAAGAAACCAGAATGCAGACAGTAATAGTCGTGATGGACATTAATAGCAAACAAATAGAGAATTTTACGATTCCATCATAACCACATCGCCACAAAGCCCTTACAACTGTGTTTTTTATTTAACACCAAACTGATAAGAAAGTAGCGTTACAGATTAACGCAGCAGTTGCATGTACGGAAGACATTCATAAACTTGCGCCATTTATTGGAGATATCTACAGTGTGATACAGCACAAACCGACTACACAGTATTATGTTAGTTAACGGTGTAAAAGCGTCTGAATTAGTTTGCTCGAATTGCAAAAGTTTAAATTTAATCTGGTCAGCAACCCCAATCGCAGATTCCGTTAAGCATAAAACACGGAGACATGACCGTTTGCAATAATCAAGCTATCAAAGAACAAGGCGCTATTATCTGCGAACTACTTACTTGGATGACCACAATAGAAAAAGCTGCAAGTGTGGACAAGTGATAACAGCGTGCTAAAATTCGCTGCCGCGCTTTGACAGCCGTTTTTTTAATTGTGTACCCCATTGAGTACACCACAACTAAGTAAAGCCCAATGACAGACATTTTATCCAACGATTACAGAGACCGCCGTACTTTCGCTATCATCTCGCACCCTGACGCCGGAAAAACAACACTTACGGAAAAACTATTACTATTCGGTGGAGCTATCTCCATGGCCGGTACCGTAAAAGGACGCAAAGCCGCACGACACGCAACATCAGACTGGATGAAAATGGAACAAGAACGGGGTATCTCGGTTACTTCGTCTGTCATGCAATTTCCCTACCAAGGCAAAGTTATCAACTTACTTGATACCCCTGGACACGAAGACTTTTCTGAAGATACCTATCGTACCCTCACGGCTGTAGATTCGGCACTTATGGTAATTGATTGCGCCAAAGGGGTTGAAGAACGAACCATCAAACTCATGGATGTATGCCGCTTACGCGATACGCCTATATTTACCTTCATCAACAAATTGGATCGCGAAGGCCGCGAACCCATGAGTCTATTAGATGAAGTAGAAGAAATTCTAAAAATTCGATGCGCACCAGTAACATGGCCGATTGGTATGGGGCGTACACTCAAAGGTGTCTATCACTTACTGGAGGATACCGTTTATTTTTACGAACCTGGCAAAGGCGCATTAGTAAACGTTGGAGAAGAAGTAAAAGGTTTAACAAACCCACGTCTTAACGAACTATTACCAGATAGCATTGCAGCCTTTCGTGACGAAATCGAACTGATCAGAGAAGCAGGCAACCCATTTGATCACGAAGCCTATCTTCGCGGTGAATTGACCCCTGTTTATTTTGGTTCAGCAATCGGCAATTTCGGTGTCCGTGAAATGCTCAACGGCTTTGCCCAATATGCGCCCTCCCCTCGTGCACGACAAACCACCATCCGACATGTGGCGCCCGATGAAAATAAACTGACCGGCTTCGTCTTTAAAATACAAGCAAACATGGATCCTAAACATCGAGATCGCATTGCCTTCATGCGCATCAACTCGGGAACTTTCACTCCGGGCATGAAATTGCGACAAGTTCGACTCGCACGAGAGATTAAAATACCCGATGCCCTCACATTCCTAGCAGCAGAGCGTGAACATATTGATACCGCGTTGGCGGGCGATATTATCGGCATACATAACCACGGTACCATTCGCATTGGTGACAGCTTTACCGAAGGTGAAGACCTTCAATTCACAGGAATCCCTGATTTCGCACCAGAACTCTTTCGTCGGGTACGACTGAAAGACCCGTTAAAAATGAAAGCCCTCCTTAAAGGACTAGAACAGCTATGCGAAGAAGGCGCGACACAATTCTTCAAGCCCATGATTGGTAATGATCTTATTTTAGGCGCCGTTGGGATATTGCAATTCGATGTAGTCAAAGAACGGTTGAAAAGCGAATACAACGTCGAATGCCAATTCGAAAGCATTAACGTGGCTACAGCTCGCTGGGTAAGCGCGCCTGATGATAAAACGCTTAAAACATTTATTGATAAAAATCAGGCAAATCTTGCACACGATCACTACGAACAGCTCGTTTATATTGCGCCTAGTCGCGTTAATTTACAGCTGACACAAGAACGTCACCCCGATATACAATTTAGCGCAACCCGTGATCATTTGGCGCAATGAACGGCAATTAATGCCTATCTGTAATTAAAAAACAACAACATATTACAGAAAATAAGAAAACTATTGAATTTCAAGGCAATTAATCGCATTTATCAATTCTATGCGGCTTATTTGGGTTTCAACTAACGATAGACAGTGTCTGATATTAGAATACATCATCAAGAAAAATTTAATAAATTCTTGGTAGAAGTATAGAGAAAATATAAAAAGTTCCAAACAATGAAACATACTAGCATTTATTTACTTTTTGAGACGAATGATTAAGTAACTCTTATTCTAGCCATGCAATTTTTAATAACAACCTATATCAATTATTAATAGAAAAAAATTACATAAAAAGCGCTCTTGGACAAAAAGAGCGCTTTTTTACATTCTGCAATAATATTGATACACTCAAATAAAACTAAGCAGGATTTAAAAATCTTATAAAAAATAAGAACTCTATCTTCAATAAGCGTGAACGTTTCATTTTTTTTCTAATACTGATATTAGAACAGATAAAAATGTTATCAAAATGATACGGCCTTTTAAGATAACCCATCTCTATTCTCTGTGTGCATGATACGAACTAGAATGAGGATAATTGATGAAGAACGTTAGAAAAACAAATACGCTCCATACAGCCCCTAATTTATTTATTTTTTTCTTATATTTCAAAGCGAGACCTTTGCAAAAGGTCCCCAAACTGCTTTACATTACCCCGACATCCACAACTCAAACAACATCCCCCATGAGCAGCTTCTTCCAGCAAACCGCACACGCCATGATCAACCGCCATATTGACCGATTTCCGCTGCTCAAAATCGATCACATCATCGACTGGCAACCCATCCTCT
>JAUMZX010000122.1 GCA_030527905.1 Cardiobacteriaceae bacterium | reverse complement strand
GTTCTGCGCTTCTCTCTTCATCACTGAAGACCACCACATCTTCTTTTAGTTTAAACATTTTCTGCCTTACATAGGCGATGGGTTTTCCGTCTCTGTCTGTAATGTTAAAATCGCTAGCTAAAGTAGTAATTTTAAATTTAAAATCTAAAGGGTAGTTTAGGTTTTTCATAATTTACTTTAAGTAAAAAAGGAATAAAAATTTTTCCCAAAGATAAGAAGATATTTTAAATATAAGAATGCTGGTAGTTTCCAAAAATTATTAAATTTGTCATTAATAATCATCAAAAATGGATAGAAATGATAAGAATTCTTTTATTAAGTTTGGTTCTACTCGGAACTAGCGTAGAGGCACAGAAGAAAATAGGAAAAGAGGATGTTGTCCTCATCAAATCAGGGAAAAGCACCGAACCGATGAGGGTTTTACAAATCACCAATCCTAAAGATTTGAAAATACTAAAAGATGTTTCCCGCCCAGTGGATGCCAAAGACCCGAATTTGAGGCTTTTGGCCGAGAGAATGCTTGCTACCGTGAAAGATGAACAGGGCGTAGGCATCGCAGCGCCGCAGGTAGGACTAAATATAAAGGCGATTTGGGTGCAGAGATTTGACAAGGAAGGAAAACCTTTTGAGTTCTTTGTAAATCCAGAAATCAAATGGATGTCTTCGGCGCTAAGGCTTGGTGCAGAAGGTTGTCTTTCCATTCCAAACGAAAGAGGAGAAGTCTATCGCAGCCTCGTGATTGATTTGGCTTACGAAACTTTGGGCGGAGAGAAAAAACGAGAGCTGGTAGAAGGTTTCACAGCGGTGATTTTCCAGCACGAGTATGACCACCTTATGGGAAGGCTCTTTACAGAAAGGATAAAGGAGCAGAAACTGGGAACTTTCATCAAAGCGGATGAAATGAATAAGATTTATTACCAAAAGTAAATTTTAGGGAGAATTTCTTATTTTTGCCGAATGGAATACCCAAGTAAAGTGTTATCCAGAGCAGTGGAGGAGATTTCTGGACTGCCAGGGATAGGCAAAAAATCGGCTCTTCGGCTGGCGCTACATCTTCTCAGACAGCCCAAATCTCAGGGAATGGCGCTTTCACAGGCTTTGGAAAGTTTAGTAACGAATATAAAATACTGCCAAGAGTGTCATAATTTCTCGGATTTTGATATTTGTGAAATCTGTGCTGATGAAAAGCGAAACGCTGAAACGCTCTGTATCGTAGAAGATGTGAGGGATGTTCTTGCAATAGAAAACACCTCTAAATATAACGGAAAATATTTGGTTTTAGGAGGGAAAATCTCTCCGATGGAAGGCATAGGACCGCACCAGCTGAACATTTCCAGCATTGAAAAAAAACTCAATGGAGAAAGCCTAAAAGAAGTGATTTTTGCGCTGAGTGCAACGATGGAGGGCGATACCACGGCTTATTATATTTATAAGAAATTCAAGCATTTCAATGTGAAATTTTCCAGCATCGCAAGGGGAATTTCGGTGGGGGATGAGCTGGAGTATGCAGATGAGGTCTCTCTCGGAAGGTCTATTATCAACAGGCTTCCGTACGATGAAGCGAAATAAAACTTACAAAGACAAAAAAATCGCCTTTTATAGGCGATTTATTTTTATAATTTCTCTACTTCTTGAGCGATTTCGATGATAACTTCTGTGGCTTTTTCCATAGATTCTAATGGAACATATTCGTAAGGCCCGTGGAAGTTAAGCCCTCCTGCGAAGATATTAGGGCAAGGAAGTCCCATGTAAGACAGCTGCGCACCATCGGTTCCGCCTCGGATAGCCTTCACTTCTGGAGTGATTCCAAGGTTTTTCATGGCTCTTTCTGCCACTTCTATGATGTGCATTTTGCCTTCGAATTGTTTTTTCATGTTGAGATATTGCTCTTTTATCTCTATTTCAAAGACATTTTCGCCATATTTTTGGTTGAATTCCGCTACTTTTTCTGTGATGAATTTCTTGCGGTTTTCAAATTTCTGCTCATCGTGGTCACGGATGATGTATTGTAGTTTTGCTTCGGAAACATCAGCTTTTAGGTCTAAAAGATGATAAAAACCTTCAAAACCTCTTGTCGTAGAAGGAGTTTCGTTAGCAGGGAGCGACTGGATAAACTCAGCAGCGAGAAGCCCAGCATTTACCATTTTTCCGTAAGCGTAGCCAGGGTGCACGCTCAGTCCGTGGATTTTGATTACCGCTCCAGCCGCATTAAAGTTCTCATATTCTATTTCGCCCACATCACTTCCATCCATGGTGTAAGCCCATTCAGCACCGAATTTTTCTACATTGAACTTGTGTGCTCCTTTCCCGATTTCTTCATCAGGGTTGAATCCTACGGCTATTCTTCCGTGTTTTATCTCAGGATGCTGGATAAGGTATTCTGCCGCTGTCATGATTTCTGCTACTCCCGCCTTGTCATCAGCTCCGAGAAGGCTCGTTCCGTCCGTAGTGATTAGGGTTTGTCCCTTGTATTGTTTCAGGTTTTCGAACTTGTTAGGAGAGAGGGTGAAGCCTGTTTTTGGGTTAAGAAGCAGGTCTCCTCCATCGTAATTTTCCCAAATTTGTGGATTTACATCTTTACCATTGAAATCAGGCGAAGTGTCAAAATGGGCGATAAATCCCACAGTAGGCACTTTTTTCTCTATATTAGACGGGATAAATCCGTATACATAGGCATTTTCATCGATAGAGACATCTTCTAGACCGATGGCTTTCATTTCCTCAAAAAGATATTTCGTGATGTCCCACTGCTGCGGAGAACTTGGCGTTTCCTCACATTCAGGGTCGCTGGTGGAATATATCTTTACATAAGTCAAAAAGCGCTGAAGGAGTTTTTCTCTCCATTCTTTGTTTAGTTTTATTTTTTCCATTGTATTGAATGATAAATATTAATAATTCTAATTTTAGTTACTTGTTGATTTCTACAATTGTTTTTCCTCTGGAGCTGCCTTTATCTACTTTTACCAAGGCTTTGGCGATATCCTCAAAAGAATAGATGCTGTCAATAGAAGGTCTTATTTGGTTTTCTTCTAATACTTTTGCAATCTCTGAGAGCTGCTCGCCGCTGGACTGCACAAAGATAAAGTGATATTCTTGGTTTCTCTTTTTTGCCATATTGTCAAATGAGCGCCCTGCAAATCCAAAAACCCATTGTTTCCATAGAGGCAGCCCCATCTTTTTAGCAAATCTCCCGTTCGGCATTCCTTTTAGAGAGACCAATTTACCGCCCTGTTTCAGGATAGAGAATTGTTTCTCTGTATCCTTTCCGCCTATGGTGTCTATTACTCCATCTACATCGTGCAGGAGCTGGGCATAATCCTCGGTTTTGTAATCTAAAAACTGCTCTGCTCCTAATGCTAAAACCCTCTCTTTATTTTCCAGGCTTCCATTGGTGATTACTTTTATTCCTCTTGCTTTTGCTAAAGGAACAGCCATAGCACCGAAACCTCCCGAACCGCCTGAAATAAAGAGCGTTTCGCCTGATTTTAGTTGAAGAATATCAAGAGCTTGGTAAGCTGTAAGGGCTGTCAGTGGTATTGCTGCTGCTTCATTGAAAGAAAGATATTCAGGGATTTTTGCCAAATCTTTTTTATTTATAGCAACATACTCAGCAAAAGCTCCTATTTTGTTCATAGGAAGTCTGGAAAACACTCGGTCTCCTTCTTTAAATTCTATAACTTTTTCTCCTGTTTTTTCTATAACTCCTGCAAGTTCGTTCCCTATAGTAAGAGGAAAAGAGTAGGGCGTGATGAGTTTGACATCCCCTCTGGTTATCATGTTATCAACAGGGTTTATCCCAACTGATTTTACTCTTACAAGGACTTCATCAGGTTTTATTTCAGGAATGTTTATTTCTCTTATTTTAATAGAATCTACAGTTTTAGAATAATTGTCTATCTGAACAGCTTTCATCAGCTCTATTATTATTTGAATTTATACTATTATTTCTTGAAAGTCAGCACTTTCAGCATATCGCTTAGTGCTTTCCCTGGGCGGAAAAGAATATGAGAAGATTTTACTTTACTTCCATTGACTTCGGATTCTTTATCAGACGGAGTTCCTGTGATGCTTACTTGAAGTGTGAAATGCTCCCCGATGCGGACAATCTTTCCATCGGACAAATCTTTCCCAGCTTTATCAAAAACTGTTTCTAAGACTGCTAAAATATCACCTTTTGATACAGTAGAAACGCTGGAAGCATAAGCGGCTAAATCATTAAGGGTCGTTTCGCCATCGCCTATTGCTTGTGGATACCATTTTGCTGGTTCATTTCTTTTCTGCGGATTTATCTTCTGCACCGCTTTGATTTTTACTGGCATAATTTTAAAATTTTAAGGTTAAAAAAAACAACTTGATTTTATTTGTCTAAAAAAACTCTATTGGCATTTTTAAAAAAGATACTGACTAATTTATAAAAAGATACTGAGCTTTTTAATAAAAGATACTGGGCTTTTTTCAGGCTTCCCTAAACGCCTATGAATAGAGGTCTTTTTAAGACAGGGTAAAGTTAAGAAATATTTGTCAATTTTGCACAAAAAAACACTCCCTTTTGCAGAGAGTGTTTTTGTTAAAATTTTGTTTTTATCCTTTGTTGTATCTTTCCATTACTTTTGTGGAAACTCCAGTGTTGCTGAATCCACCATCATGGAAGAGATTCTGCATTGTTACCTTTCTCGTAAGGTCAGAGAAAAGGGAAATACAGTAGTCTGCACATTCTGCAGCAGTCGCATTTCCTAGTGGAGACATATCTTCTGCAAATTTGATGAACCCATCAAAACCTTTCACCCCTTGTCCTGCCGTAGTCATTGTAGGCGACTGGGAAATGGTATTGACACGCACTTTTCTTTCGCCCCAGTAATATCCGAAAGATCTAGCGATGCTTTCAAGGTAAGACTTGTTGTCCGCCATATCGTTATAATCAGGGAAAGTTCTCTGAGCCGCGATGTAAGAAAGCGCAAGGATACTGCCCCACTCATTCATACAGTCTTTTTCCCAAGCGAGTTTCATCACCTTGTGGAAAGATACCGCAGATACATCCCAGCCTTTTTCTAGCCAGTCGTAGTTGAGCTCTGTGTAGTGTTTTCCTTTTCTTACATTCACAGACATCCCGACAGAGTGTAGAATGAAATCTATTTTCCCAAATTTTGCGATAGCATGGTCAAATAATTTTTCTAAATCTTCCATAGAAGTCGCATCAGCAGGAACGATATCTGCACCTGTTTTCTCTGCTAAATTATTGATTTCTCCCATTCTCATAGCGATAGGAGCGTTAGTAAGTACAAATTCAGCACCTTCTTCGTGGCATCTTTCTGCCACTTTCCAAGCGATAGAGTTTTCATCCAAAGCTCCGAAGATGATTCCTTTTTTTTCTTTTAAAAGTCCGTATGACATAATATTTTAGAATAAATTGGTTAAATAAAAAATAAAAAAACGAAAAAAACGAGAATCAAGATTTAGCCTCCCGACTCCCGTGTTTCAGAAATATTTTGTTAGTCTTTTCTGCTCATTAAAATTCTCAAAACATACCAGAATAGAAGCATTACAGAAGAGAATAGCTGTAATGAAGCTCCTACATACTGTTCTGTTGTATAGACATTTTTGAGCTGGTTAGTTTGGTAGAGAATACTTGCTCCTGCTAGGAAAACCATTCCTACAGAGAACCAAAGTCCAAGATTGAACCCGAAAAGCATTCCTGCAACGATTAGCCCAAGGGAAATAAATCCACCAATAATTAAGACACTTCTTAAGAAAGAAAAATCTCTTTTAGAAGTAAGAGCCACACCTGTAAGCCCTAAAAATAGCATGAAAGTAATCAATCCTGCTTGCAAAATAACCTTGCCGCTACCAGTGTAAACAAGGGCGATGTACATCATAGGAAGGAAGATAATTGCTTCCAAAAGCACATAAAAACCTAATCCAGCATACTGCATAGAACGGCTGCTTGCCATAGTCCATTTTTCAGCCAACATAGAAGCCAACCAAAATCCACCGATGATTAGTAACCATACATACTTCTGAGAAACCATTCCCATGATAAGTTCAGTAGGAACTACCATTAGTAAAGCAGTTTCTACAAAGATGAAAGCCAAAATAGCCAACGCCACATGTATATAAGTTTTTC
>JAUMZX010000121.1 GCA_030527905.1 Cardiobacteriaceae bacterium | reverse complement strand
GCTTTTCCTGTCTAAAAGGCGGGGAATCACCCAGATATTGGGTATTTCAGGGATGATGATGCAAGAAAATGAGCAGAAAACAGGTTCATTTGTGTTGAAAAATGAATGAGTGGATGAGATGGAGGGTTTTGCACAGGTCTCGTTCTGTGAGAAATAATAGCCAGCTGTTTGGTAATGAGGTATTGATGAGGTTTTCGGCATGGTTTCTGCCAATTACAGCACGCTTTTATGCGGCTATTTTCAGTATAGTGTGGCTTCCCATTTATTCAGGAGACATTGATGTTGTTGAGAAATATTTGTGTTATTTCCGCTTGTATGTTCAGCAGGACACTGTTTGCTGCCGCACCAACGTTTACGTTGCACCTTGATGATTTGCAACAGGGTAAATTGCAGGAGCAGCATATTTTGAGCGCGGATTATGGTTTTGGTTGTTATGGTGGAAATCAGTCTCCAGCTTTGTCTTGGCACGGTGCGCCAGAGGGCACGAAAAGTTTTGTTTTGTCAGTTTATGATCCGGATGCGCCTACGGGTTTAGGATGGATTCATTGGGAAGTAGTTAATATTCCGGCTGATGTGAAACAACTTGCTGGTGGTATCCGCGCAGATGGTCAGCAATTGCCAGCGGGCGCATTACAAACACGTACGGACTTCGGTCAGGCAGGGTATGGTGGTCCATGTCCACCAGAAGGCGATAAGCCACACCGCTATGTTTTCACTCTTACCGCTCTGGATATAGAAAAACTACCCAATGTAACTCAGGATTCTATGCCAGCGTTGGTCGGTTTTTTCACACACGCACATGCGCTTGCTTCTGCTAGCGTGACGGTGACATATCAACGTGAGAAGCCGTAAGCGAGGCTAACGATGTAACGATGGCCTATTTTTGTCAAGTGCTGTTCGCGCTATCTGTTGTGATTGATTAGTGGTGTTAGCCCGTGCTGTATGCACGGGCTTTTTATTGACGATATGGGCGAGGTGTATTTTTTTAGAGGTGTGCGATTCATGGTTTTCTATGGTGATGACGGTCTATTTTGGCGGGATAGGTTATCCGTATGCTGGATAATGTAGTGTTTTTTATGTTCCGCGTATTGCGGTAGGGGCGAAGCCGAAACGACTGCGAAAGCGAGCGGTAAAACGGGAGGGGCTGTCGTAGCCCGTTTCGTTGGCAATGCGCATGATGGACCAGTCCGTGGCTTGTAGTAGGATGAGGGCATGGGTCATACGTACGTCTATCAACAGTTCACGAAAGGTGGTTTTTTCTGCTTGTAGTTTACGGTGTAGCGTGGCTATGCTCATGTGGCATTGTTTGGCGATAGTAGCGAGTGTCCAAGTGTGGGTAAGATCTGTACTGAGGATATGTCGTATTTGTTCAGAGAGGCTAGGTTTTTTTAGCGGAGTAAAGCTGTTGCCGCTTTGTTTTAGGCGAGCGAGTAGCTCCATGAGTTGGATTTCCAGAATATCGGGTGGTGTTGTTTGTGTGGCCAGTTGCTGGTTGATACGGCAAAAGGTATCTTGGAATACGCTGTCTAGAGATGGCTGCACGAGTACTTCAATCGTAGTACCGCTGCCATATCGTTGGCGAAATAATGCAATGAGCTCGGGCGCAAAGCTAATCCAGCGGGCGCGATATGCACCGCTAGTGTCGGGTTGTATCAAGATGTCAAATGCTTGTCCGCCTGCAATTGCCACTATATTGCCCGCTGTAATGCGGCATTCTTGCGTTGACCAACGGAAGGTTTTATATCCGGATTCGACTAAGATAATGGTGGGCTGTTCAGTAATCAGGCGCTGAAAGTTTAAGCGAGCGCGTTGTATCACTTGGCCGCTAGAGGCAAGGTGATGATGTACGGCAACGGTACGGTTAGGGGTTCGCGTGCGAGGCATTAGCCGCTACTGTCTTTGCGCTTCAGATCAATAATTTCGTTGATACGACCATTTTTATCAAAGTGTTCAAGGAGCGCATCTAGTCCTTCTTCGTTTTTTAGCACCATTTCTCCCGGGTAGAGGGGAATGAGGCAAAAGATGTTGAGGCGTGTTCCATCTTTACTGTGAAAGACGCAGAAGTCCTGCGGCTGGCTGACAAACGGCGGTAGGATAAGTACGCCTGTAAATGGGGTGTCGGCAATCGGGGTGAGAGGATCACCGTTTGGGATAATGTGCCCTGTGCCAAGCCAGTTGCCGGAGGTGTGCGCAAATTCGGCAAGCATGGAGAGCCAAGCAATTGGCCAATAGCCATGTTCGCTTCTTAGGTTTTCTGGACTGATGCTCCATTCTGGAGGGAGCATGATCATCAGTTCGGCACGCATAATCGCTTCGCGATGCGGGATTTCTTCTGGGATATCCATTATATGATCCGCGAGGCCACTGGTGATTAATGCATGATAGGGCCGATTATGGTCTGGTTGTAGCCAAAGGAGATCGATAGGTGTTTCGCTATCTTCCCGACGGAAAGTGGCGCTAATAGGGCCGAGGTATTTTTCGATATGGGTTTTGATTTCTTGTCGGTAGCTGTGCGTGACGGCTGAACGCGGTTCGACATCATCTTCAGGGTAGAGATGGTAGCTTAGGAAGGTATATAACCATTCGTCAAAACTGTCGTATTCGCTTAGGATTTCGTAGTCATCGGTATTGTAGATGACGATTGGCTGACCCTCGCATCCCTCTTCCGTTGGAGCATAATCAAGTGCAATGAGGATATTGTGACTTTGATAGATGGGAAGCCAGAGCGGATTGGTGTAACTGCTTTGCGTTTGTGATGATTGTTCTGCATCTGGTCGTGGCGTGTTATCTGGATCTTTCCCAAGCTTTTCTTGGAGTTTTTGTTTCCACGCTTTTTGTACGGCGGCGATGTCGTTGTGCCCGATCCAGCGTTCTTGTGTATCTGCTAAAACTGTGCTGTACCCGTTGAATACACTCCAGATTTTTTTGAGTGTTGCGGGAAAGCGAATGCCATAGAGGTGCTCAGTAATGCGGATATCGTTGGTACTTGCCGGTGGATTCAATGGAAGCGCAGGGTTGGCTTTCTGATAGGTGAGGTATTCATCGACTAATGTTGCCAAGCTGACCGTACGACGGCTGGTGGAAAGGGCACGGGCATGGCTGTCAAACCAAAGGGCAAAGCTATCGTCTAAGTGGATAATATCGCTGTGTTCCAGTTCGGTGTTGATGCGGGCATAAATGACCTGTTCGCTGCTTCCGCCATCTTCTGGATCGTAGTCAAGGCAGAAAAACCCCTCGTTATCTGCCATAAAAGGTATCCAGAAGGGATTGTATAAAGTATTTTTTGCAAGCCCTTGCGCATCCATTCGTGGTAATCGAACGCGCATCCAGTTTTTTCCATAGTAGGTTTCGCAAAATTCTCGCCATTCTTGCTGTTTACCATAAATTTCGTCTAAGGAGAGCCAACGTGGTTCGCCTGGTGGTATGAGGTCATGGATTTGTCCGTTAAAGGCACGATAAATATCCATAAGGGCTTGTGGCAGACGAATGCCATGTTCGCTTTCAAAGTTTTTCAGATCGGCTTCGCTTGCGCCACGATTCAGCGCACCCGTTAGTCCACGTGCGGCAAGGGTTTCGAGGTAGCGGTGCAAACTTTCGGCTATATCCATTGAGATTCATTGTAGATGGAGAGATTAGGTGTATTGTACGGGCTTTTTCTTTGGCTGGGGCGTAGAATATGCGCGTTTTGTTGTGAGATATAGTCCATGTTTACTTTTACTCCTGATGCCCATTTGTTTAGTTTTGCTGTCCCCTTTGATGCTGGCTATACACCCTTTGTTGCAGATGGAATCGCTTCCTTTGCATTGTCGCAACCACAGATACGCGCTTGTGCACAGTGTGGTGATGTCCTTTTAGGTCTGACTGCCGATAATGCACAGGTGCGGGTAGTATTTGTCTTTTTGGTGGATGAGACACTATCTTGGGAGGCTTACAGTAAACGTACAAGGGAGGAGCGGCAGCGTATACCCCATAATGTATTAGATGCTGCGGATGCTATTTATCCACCAGCATCGCGTCAACCGTTGCCATCATGGTCTGGACATACGGCAGCAGATTATGAACGTGATATTGTGGAAGGGCAGAATGTCTTACTTAGTCGGCGTTTCTGGTATTTTGGTAAGGGAAGTAAAGTACCAATGCTTCTGCCAGAAGCATTACATGTTTTATTACCTTCGGGCGGATTTAGAAAACAAGTGAACGATACTTTACGTCAAGATTTTGCTAAAACTTTTAATAATCTGCTTAATGCGGCTTCAGCACAGGCTTACGGGGTTTATGATCAGCCACAGTATCAACCCGAGTTGGAAGGCTTTAATTTTATCATGTCATGTAGCACTCTATCGGCAAGTGCTGATGGATGCGGTGCTCAAGTAGAAGGGCGTGTGCCTCTTGATGTTTTGCGTGATGCCGAACGCAATAATGATGTTATAGGCGAAAGGCTTAACTAACGAAATGATGTAAAAAGTCTTTGCTTTTTCTATGGACAATCATTACAATTTTGACACAACGAATTAATATCTGCTTTGGGTCATACCGAAAGCGAACGAAAAAATCATGTAAACCTGAGTTATTTTAGGATTATAGCCGCGTTTATTTAAGGAAAAAATATGGCTGCGACACATAATTATTACCGCATTCTGAATATCCCCAGTACTGCCGGTGTGCCAGAAATCATCGCTGCGCTGAATGCTTTACGTAAGAAAGATACAACGGGTAATTATACGGCAACGCTGAATACCATTGAAAATACGCTGACTGATCCGCAAAAACGTGCAGCCTATGATGACGAATTAAATTTAGCGCCTGGACTACGCGGAGATTATTACGTCGCGATACAAGCTCAGGAAGCGCCAAAAGCTCGAACTTTTGTTGACGTCAGTGGTAAAGAATACGCCAGTGAACGCGAATTGGCTAATGCTCAGAAAGCACGCTATAACCGTATGACCGTAGAACTAGAAGAATGGGAAAAGAGCGTTGCTTCTCGTAATCGTTTTCTCTCTCTTGGACGTACTTTTCTATTTTTATTCCTACTGGCAGCTGCATTATTAGTTGGCTATTTCTCTGGTAAGCCGTTTTATGACGATTATCGTGCTAAACAACAGACAGAAAATGCTTATATTGAGTTAAGCAAAGCAGGAAAGAGTGTGATGGATTACATTCGAGCCAATAAAGTATTTCCTACGACAGTGCCAGATTATCCACGTGAAGGTGATTATTACGATGTCAGTATGACGTCCGATAACAGCATACAGTTAACGTTCAATCAAAATGCCGTTGATGGTTTAGCGGGCAGCACGATCTCATTCGAACCTTACCAAATTCCTAATGCGGGATTAGACTGGCGTTGTCGTGCGAGTGTGCCAGCAAAATATATCCCTGTCCGTTGCCCAATTAATTAATTCGTATGGATTAATTGTTCGGTAGAAAATGGAAACTTACCCAGCTCCGCTTAGAGTAGGAGTTATATACGTTGGTAACTTTCTCTATATCTGGTAAAACCACTTATGTGGGAATCCACAAATTTGTGTTGCTTTATTTGTTAAAAATAATTTGGCAGAATCCATATAACAAACATAAGTTATAAGGATGCCTTATGAAAAACGCCACTTATTGCGTTGCCTTTGTTGCTTTACTGCATCATCTTGGTAAATTTGCTGAATGTGCATATATAAAACAATCGGGAAAATCCGATAATTCTTTAAATATGGGGCTATCCTAGATAACTAGGGAAATTCAAGATTAAGTTAGAATGGTTTCTATACGAAAAAGTCGTTTAAATTGGTACAAGCAAAATAAACTTATCGAACTATTTGTTGCAGGTGTAACGGCAAGAATAGCTGCTCAATTAGTTGGCGTAAACAAAAGTACCGCTGTCTATTATTTTCACCGTTTACGACTACTCATTTATCACAACAGCTCGCATTTGGAAATGTCTGATGGTGAAGTTGATGAAGGTTATTTTTGTGGGCAAGGTAAAGGCAAACGTGGTCGCAGTCCTGCTGGAAAAGTCGCTGTATTCAGGCTTTTAAAGCGAGACGGTGAAATTTTTACTGTCGCCGTACCCAATCAAACTGAGACCTTTGCAAAAGGACCCCAAACCGCTTACATTACCCCGACATCCACAAC
>JAUMZX010000120.1 GCA_030527905.1 Cardiobacteriaceae bacterium | reverse complement strand
AGTAAATCCACCTAGAAAAACGGTTGATTTTTATACTGAAGGTCCAAAAGCTATACAAAAACAATTAGAAGGAATAGGGATTAAAACAGAGACTAAAGATATAGGACTTCAAGTCGATGGAACAACGACTAGAGGTTTAGAAATAGATGAGGCTTTGCAAAATAATTTGGGAAGAACATTTAAAACATATGATAATTTTGATGCTGAATTAGGAAGAGCAACTAGTGTCAAAAGTATAAATATGGATTCAAAAACATATTTAAGTGGTTCGGGATTGAGTTCTAAACTAAATAGAGACCTTAGAGCAATACAAAATTTTACTGAGTATGAATTAAAAGGTGTATATTTAAGTAAAGACAATATACGCCAAAGTGTGTTGAAAATTGTAGTAAATGATAAGCCTTTAAATACTTCGCAAATAGAAAACTTAAAAAAAGTTCTTGAAAATGCAAACCAAAGCGGAATAAAAGTAGAAGCAGTAATATTAAAATAGGAGGATAAAATGAATTTATTAGTAGCAATTTATAAAGAGAAAAAAAAGAAAGATTTTAGACTGGTAATATTGCCGTCAGGTAAAAATAAAATAGGTTTAGGACAATACAAAGATTATGGTATAATCTCTTATTTAAGTAAAAAAGATAGTGAAAAGATAGGAGAACTTATATACTGGGCATTAAATGAAAGTGATAATGAAAAGATTGAAAATGAAGTTAATATAGAATGGCAAAAAAAATATTTTAATCGTTCTTCTAATTTGAAAGTAGTTAATGAATATAACAATATTGGTTTTCAATTTTTTGAAAATAAATATAAAGTATATCTAAAGATGAAAGAGGGAAGAGGATATTCGCTATTTAAAGATAAAAATGGCAATACGGTTGAGCATATATTTGAAGAAAAACCAACAGCCTTGGAATTAGGGACAAAAGTAATGGAAATGTTTGAATTTAAAGAGAAATATGATGGCATTATAGAATGATGAAAAATACAGAGAAAAACAGTTAATTTTTATACTGAAGATCCAAAAGCTATATATGTAAATGATGGAACTCCAGAATGTAAGCGAAAAGACGACCCTTATAGGCGGAATAATAGCGAATATAACAAAAGAGGGGAAAGATGGAGGAAATCTGGTGTTCTCAACAGGAAGCCTTGAAACAAGGGATCTGCACAACTACGACAACTATGCAAGCTACAACGGAAGCATAGGAATATCTGAAAGAGCTGAAAGTCAGAAACAGGAACTAGTTATTAATAAAAACAAAAAAAACGGAGAAATTCGAGAAGAAGATGTTAAATATGTTCCAAACAGAGTAGATGAAGTATACACTTTCGGAGTGCAAGGACATGAAAGAGAAAAAGCAACGAGAGCCACAATAGGTAAAGGTGCGCTTACTGTAGGAAAGGGACTTGATTCTGTCAATATCAACAGGGATATTGAGAGAGCAGAGGAACTAACACATAACGTGGGTGTCGCTCCTGTATCGTATACATTTAATTCTGAACCTGCCAGCTGGGGAGACTTTTCAAAAATAATGTCTTCGGATGCTGGAATTATAGGGAATTTTATTGCTGACATAAATGAGAAAGTGTTTAAGGGCGAATCTAAAAACTTTGAAGGTAAATTTGCTTCAACGACCTATAAAGTAATCAGTAAAGCTGAAAGACCTATTTCTAAATATATAGGAAGATTTACTTCGTTGGTTCCTACTGAGGCAACGCACGGTGGAATACTTGAACAAATTGTAAGAACTGTAAGAAAAGATAAGACACCGATAATTGAAATAGCTGTAAGTAAAGGAAAAGATGGAAAATCTAACGTCGAGATGACAGAAATAGAAAAAATATCTGACAACAGTATTAAAAATGGTAAAGTAAGAACAGGTACAAACGGAATAATAGAATTACAGGAACAGGCTGCAAGAAATATCATATTCAAAAACTGGACTGAAGAAGATACAAGGGCATACAATAATGGAGAAACAGTAAAATTTATTATGGTGTATAACAAGACAAGAGGAGCTTTTGCCGACTTGCTTGAAAGCGGACTGGGAAAACTGGCAGATGGAAGTGCTTCAAGTCTCGGACTGTCAATAGGCGTAAACAGAGGTGCGGCGATAGCCTACGCTTCACGGAACAAGAACCAGCAGAATGAGATGACGTTCTACAGTCAGGGAAATATTATTGGATTAGGCGGATTCAATATCCTAAGAAATAACGGTATACAACTTGGGACAGCAGAGAATAAGGTTGGAATCAGAATGTATGGAAGTCCTATAACTGTAAAAGCCTTTAATAAAATAGGAAATGATATAGGAATAAACGTTATGGGATCTGCAGTAAATTATCCAGATATAGTTGGAAATGAAGGAGAATTATTTGGTCTTTCAGGTGAAAGGAGAGGGGTACTGGGAATTAAAAATTTAGAGGACTTAAAAGACAAATGGAAAGATAAGGATATAGTTGCAAATTCTCCAGTAATGAAAGCCTTTTTCAAGGAAGAGTCTGGAGCAGTGCTGCCACTGCCAATAATGGTAAGCGACGAAGAAATGAAGGCATACCAGTCCAAAGATGAGGCAGGAAAAATGGAATGGCTAAGAAATCACAATTATTCAATGCCAATAACAGAAAAAGATTTGCAGGCGATACAGGAAAATTACAAAGCTGAAAATAATGGTAACAAGGAAAGCTATAACACAATAATGAAGAAAATGCTAAATGATGGGCATGGCTCATATACATATTATTCAGCAATATATGCAAATCAGATAGACAAGTTGCTGGAAGATTACAAGAAGCTTCCTGTCAAAACTGAAATGGATAAGTATAACCTTGAAATTGCTATTGTGGACAGGTATATGAAATCTCAGCAGAGCTTGATAGACTTGTTTGCTAATGGTCCTGCAATAGGTAACGAATCTATAGGTTTAATGAAAGGATTGAACAATTATAATGAATCGCATGCGAAGCTGGATTACAGAAACAGAAATAATAGAATATTACAAAATTACAGCACTGACTATATAATGAAATATATGACACCACATATGCAGAACGGGGAACTTTCAGGGCTAGATATATCAAGTTATATTGAGGTATTAAGAAATGGAGTTGATACGAGATGAAAAAAATAATTATATGTTCAATATTAATGTTATTTTGTTTAAATTCTTGCTATTTTATAGAACAGGCTTATTATGATGAAAAAATATCTAGGAAAATGCCTAAGATAAAAGATTCAATTTTTGATGCAGAACCATGGGAAAAATGGAAAGAAGAAAAAAAAAACAATAATACCTTTGAAGAAAAAAATCCATTTAAAGAAGTCTCAAAAAACTCCTTGAAAAAAATAGAATACAAGGGTGAAAGCTTAAATATTCCAGATGGAACACAATTCGATGAAGGGGGGGGGATTACGTACAGAAACTAGCGAACCGCTACATATATATATTCGTAAAGGAAAAGTCAGCTGTAATAAAATCAATAAAAAATCTAAAATATATTACAGAAAGGCAGATGGCGAGAATTATCTTGTTCTGAGATATAGCGAAAGTGCAGGTTATAAGGAAGACAGGGCTTGGGTAGTAGATAAGATAGTATCTGCGAATGGATTTTTAAAGAGTTGCTATTAAAAATAAAACTTGGATATTCTGTAATTGGCTACAGGATATCCAAGGTAATGGATCTGTATATAGATAATGAATCTGATAGAAGAAATAATACTTCTTCGTGAAAAAATACATTTCTAAAGTAGAAAATAAACTCAAATTTCTTGTACTAACCATATAAGAAATTTGAGTTTTCTGCTAACTGTCTTCAATATTTCATAGCAAAGTGGCTTTAGTGATAATCTAAGGCTGCTTTACCATAAAATATTGAAAATTGTTTGTGTTTCGACTGCGGTCGGATAGCTAATTAATAGAATTTGAAGAACTGGAGGAAAAAGTGATGAACAAGGAAACCTTAAGAAAGTATTTCAGCGAGAACCTTGCCAGGAAGCTAGCGGCATTCGTGCTTCTAGTCTCCTTTAACATGAACATCTTCGCTGAAGCGGTTCCTGACCCTGTCAGCATAGGAAACGCAAGGGCAACCCGTACAGCGTCAGGCATAGAGCAGCTTGACATCGCAACGCCTAATGCCAAGGGGCTAAGCTACAACTCGCTCCTTGAGCTGCAGGTAAGCGAGCAGGGGCTTATCCTGAACAACAACCCCCACGTTGTTGCGGACACGCAGATCGCAGGGCTTGTGGCAAGGAACAGGAACCTTGACAGAAGCGGCTCTGCCAACCTGATCGTGACCGAGATTACAGGAAAGAACAGGACCAATATTAATGGGTATGTGGAAGTTGCTGGAGACAGGGCTGACATTGTCATGGCCAACAGGAACGGGATAACTGTAAACGGAGGAGGCTTCCTTAATTCAGGCAGGGTTACTCTTACATCAGGTAAGTTAAATATGGCTGATGGTGAACTTAAATCAATAGATGTAGAAAGTGGAAACGTAAGGATAGGTGAAAAGGGGATTGACGCGCTTTCCCTGACAGACCTTGAGCTGGTTGCCAAGACAGTTGACATAGACGGGATAATAAAAGGTTCAACTGATACCAAGGTAAGAATATCAGCAGGTGGACAGACCTATGAATACAGGACAAAGGAAGTGACAAGCAAAGGGAAGACATACAGCGGAATAGCGGTGGACGGTAAAAGCGCAGGGAGCATGTATGCAGGAAAGATAGACATCATCTCCAATGACAAAGGTGCAGGAGTAAATACTAAAGGGGATCTTGTAAGTATAGACGACGTTACAATTACTGCAAGCGGGGATGTTACAACCCACAAGGCTCATTCTGAAAAGCGTGTAGTGTACAGAACACCTAGGAAGGTAAGGATAACAAAGCAAGTAACAGCAGGAGAAAAGGTAGTTGTAAGGGCCAAGAAGACGGAAGTTGACGTCAATGCTCAGGTAATAACAGGATACCTTAAGAAGTCGCTTGGGGAGGATGCATTTGAGGCCAAGTCTGATGAAGTTAACATATACGGAAAGATTGAGGCTAACGGAAAAGTACTGATTGACGGAAAGGCTGTAAGAAATGCAGGAGAGATAAGCGCAACGGACAAGGTTGCCGTAAATGGTCAGACACTTGACAACACGAAGGGTGAAATCAGAAGTGACGGCAAGGTGGAACTGAATACCCAGTCTACAGTAAACAGGCAGGGATACATCCTTTCTGACGGCCTGACAAAGGAAGATGTGGCAGGAAGCACTGAAAACCTTGAAAGCAGTCAGAATGCTGAAAGGCTTGGGAATACAAGGGAAGCCGGGGTAAGCATCTCAGGAGATTTAGATAATACAAAAGGTGTTGTAAAAGGGCGTGAAGTAAGCATAGGGAGAAGTCTTAAAGGCAACAGCGAAGGCCTTGTAAGAAGCATGGGCGACCTTTCTGTCAACGGAAGCATTGTGGACAATGCGGGCGGAAGGCTGGAAGGACGGATAAAGGACATCAATGCCAAGAAGGTGATAAACGATAACGGAGCCATCCTTTCAGGAAAAGGGCTCAGCATCATATCGGATGATATAGGCAACAGGAACGGAGTAATCTATGCAAATGGCGACGTGAAGCTGGTCGGGAGCAGAATAGACAACTTTTCGGGAATTGTGAAGGGTACAGGAAATCTTGACATTTCATCTGGAAGCCTTGACAACAGTCATGGGGACATCGTATCAGAAGACGGTGTCAAGATAAGCTCTGATAAAATTGACAACCGTTCAGGAAATATTCAGGGCAAAGGCAAGATGGAAATAGACTCCAAGAGCCTTGACAACAGAAAAGGGGACATATCAGGCGGCAAGGAGGCAGTGATAAGGTCGGACAGGATAGACAACATCATGGGGAACATCCGGAGCGCAGGAAACATAATGATAAAGTCAGCAAACCTTGACATAAGGGAAGGAAGCGTTGCAGGCAATGGCGCAGTAAGGATTGAGTCCGGCAAGATTGACAACCGTAAAGGGAGCATCCTTGGAAGCGGAAAGGTTGATGTGGTCTCGGGGGATGTCAACAACCGTGAGGGAAGCATCCTGAGCGAGGACGATATTGAGATAAGGTCAGACAAGATAGACAATATCCTTGGGAAAGTCAAGGGCAACGGAAAGATTGAAG
>JAUMZX010000119.1 GCA_030527905.1 Cardiobacteriaceae bacterium | reverse complement strand
TGTGCGTGGATGAGTTATTCAAAAGTGTTATTTAAATTAAGTTGATTGACTATAAAAAATAAGTAATCGTATAAATCCATCCAACATTCCATTTGCATTATCTAATTTTATAGATAATGCCTTAGTAATTTTTAAGTATTGACGCTTGAATTGATGTAATAAACCTCAAAGCAAATGCAAAAAGAGGGAGCTTTTATTACAAGCTCTCTCTATATTTTTTGATTTATTTTGATAATTTCTATGTATACGCAACAATTCAGAATGGAATGTCGTCATCAAAACTATCATCTTGATCTATCGCAGGGCCATATTGCTCTCCCTTTTTCTGTGGAGGAACAGGTTTATTTGGCATTACTGCAGATTCCCCACCTGCTGAACCGTAATCGGCAAAATCATTACCATAATTATTGTTGTGCTGTGGAAAGTTAGGGTTGCCGCCCATACGATTTCCCCCCGCGTAATTACCCGCACGATTGTTATTACCAGCGAAACCTTCGTCATAGCTACTTTCGCCACTACGACCACTCAGTATTTGCATTTCATCGGCAACAACTTCTGTACTGTAGCGATTCTGCCCACTTTGATCCGTCCATTTACGTGTTTGCAGTTTCCCTTCAATATAGATTTTCGTTCCTTTCTTACAGTATTGTCCGATAATTTCTGCCAGCTTGCGGAAAGCAACCACACGATGCCACTCAGTTCTTTCGCGCTTCTCACCGCTATTGCGGTCAGTCCATGTTTCCGATGTAGCAATAGATAAATTTGCTACGGCTTCGCCTGAAGGCATATAGCGCATATCTGGATCATTACCCAAATTGCCGATTAAAATCACTTTATTAACGCCTGTCATAAATGTAAAGAATCCTCTGCAATAAAATATACTTACGAATTTTTTGTCGCGTGCAATGCTGCTTTTTTCCCAATATTTAACAAAAACAGCGCCGCCAACACACAGATACCAAGAAGGGATAAAAGGACTGTGCTTGGCGATATATTTTGCCATAATCTGCCTGAGAGGACACCGCCACAAAAACTGCCTAAAAATTGAGAACTGGTATAAATACCCATCGCTTTTCCTCTATTCTCTGGTGAGGTGATATGCGTTACCCAATGTGGCAATCCCGTCTCAAGCCGATAGAAAGCAATAAAATAAATACTCAGTGCAAAAAATAGCCACCATATTCCAAAAGGAACGGCCAACAAGGCCGTACCAACTGCAAGAATAAGATAGCTGACACCAAAGTTTAACGGATGTGGAGTGGCTTTATAGCGCATAAAAGCTAAGGCAATGACATTTGCTGGCAAATAAATCCACCAATGCCGCGCTTTTTCTATCCCGCTATCAACCAACAACGGAGGTAAGACTACAAAGGTAGCAGTAAAGACTGCGTGTAAACAAAAAATAGCGGCAGCTGCCTGATATAACTGGCGCACATCATAACGATCCGCGGCTATATTTTCTTGATGCGGCTTCGCCGCTGGCAAGCACATACTGCCCAATAAAGCGACTACCGCCATCACGGCAATCAGATAAAACAATCCTGAAACACCGATATGTACCGCAATTAATGGACCAATAATCAACGACAGCACAAACGACATGCCAATACTACCGCCAATAATCGCGATAACTTTGCCTAACTTTTCTGAAGGGGTAATATCAGTTGCATAGGCCAGAGTAACGGCAGAAATCGCCCCCATACCTTGAATAGCACGTGCAACAATCATCATTTCAATAGAACGCGCCGTTGCAGCGAATAAACTACCAGAAACAAAGAGTAACAATCCGGCTATCATGACTGGCTTGCGACCATATCGATCCGACAGCCAACCAAAAGGAATCTGCAATAGCCCCTGACTTAACCCATAAATTCCCATAGCGACGCCAACTAGAGTTTTATTCGCGCCACTAAGCTCATTGGCATAAAGAGAGAATACGGGGAAAATCATAAATAATCCCAGCATCCGAGAGATATAAATACCGGCGAGAATGCCGACCCCGCGCTGCCATGAAGTAGCCATGTTATACGCCTTCTGTAGTCTAGGAAACAAAGGTAGGCATTCTACTCCATCACAGCACGTAACATGGATACTAATGCGTTGCGCCCAACCTCGCCTTGTAACCAAGGCAAAACTTCTATCATCTGCGTAGCATTCTGCTCATAACAAAAAAACTGTAATACATTTTCTTCGCCTTGCACGACCAAGCGCAGCTGCCCACCTTCGTCTGCAAAGACTATCTCTCCTTGCTTCGCGCCAGCTTCCAATGCACGTGACAATGTATCAATATCGCGAACACTATCATGTAAAGACAGCATCGCATTAAAACGATACTCACCAAAACCGTAAATCATCTCAAATGTTAAAACGTCTGCATTTTTAGCGACTATTCGTAATGCCAACGGACGAGAAAAATTCATAAAACTCTGCCCTTGCGGCGAAACATCTTCATACGGCATAACCCGCTCCTTTTCACGCTACAATACGCACTTATTTTACGAGGAAATTAGTATGGACTGGAATAAACTTGGTTTGGTCGCCATTGCCTTTTTCTTTATGTTCACCGCTTACAAAATGATTCGTAACGGTGGCTATCGCGCCCTAATGGAAAAATCGCGTAATGCGCCCCAACATTGGGGAACATTCGTCTTTTTGATGTTAATGGTTATCCTATTTATCTATTTCCTCATCCGCTTGTGAAAATTATTGATATCGGCTGTAATCTCGCCAGCCCACGCTTATTACCACATCTAATACGTATCTTAGACGATGCTCAACATGCTGGTGTAATCGCACAAATCATCACGGGCAGCGACGCGGCAAGTAATGAAACAGCCCTTGAACTAGCGGAACGTTATCCAGAACTCTACGCTACTGCCGGTTTCCATCCGCATCATGCCAATGACTGGAAACCACATAGCCATCCGCTGCAATTACAAACCCTTGCCCAATCCCCGCGTTGCGTTGCGATTGGCGAAATGGGATTAGATTACTTCCGTAACCTTGCTGACCCGCGTAACCAACGGCGCTGCTTTATCGACCAACTTACTATTGCCAAAACCACACAAAAACCCGTGTTTCTACACGAACGTAACGCTTATCAGGACTTCAGCGCAATCCTAACTGAAGCATTACCAGAGCTTACAGGTGCTGTCTGGCATTGCTTCACAGGCAATCGCGCGCAAATGGAAGCTATGGCCGACTCTGGTCTATACTTTGGCATTACGGGCTGGATCTGCGATCCTGAACGTGGCGTAGCACTGCGCGAGGTTGTGCGCCACATCCCTGCCGACCGCTTGATGATAGAAAGCGACGCTCCTTACCTGACACCCAAAACACTCAACCCCGTACCACGCTGTAACGAACCACAATACCTGCTGGAAGTATTACGTATGGTCGCGCAGTGCCGCAACGAAGCGCCAGAAGAAACGGCAAGACAAACCCGTATCAACAGCCAGCGATTTTTCAACCTACCCACAGACTAAAAATATGCCCTTTACCCCTGAAGAAAAAACCGCACTTCTTGCCGAAAAAGGCATCGGCAAGACTATCCTACAACGTCTCGCACAAATGGAACTGGACGATGTTGCCTTACTTGCCGACGCTGATTTAGAAAGCGTTCTTGAACAAGGCGCATGGCTTACAGGCAGTAGCTGCTGGAAAAACAGCCCACAAGCGCGAGCTGCCATTGTAACGGCTATCGCTTGGGCACAAAAACAACAAAAATGAATGTACTCCGTTCCTATTGCGACAAAAATGACGCTACTCTGATTGCTCTCATGCCACCGACGATTACTTGTAACAAACGTTTATATAGCCATGCGGAAGTCTGGTCACAAGAGATTACCGCACGTAAACCCACAACATGGCAGATGCATTTTGTGCAAACGACGACAATTATCTGGCAAGCAGAGCAAACTACAATTTTCATCAGCGCCATAGAAAACGGATACATAGACTTACACTATATTGACTCTGCGCAGCAACAACGAAATCATGCCACTACACTACGGCAACACACAATCCAGCAATATACGATGATAACGTTTATTGCGCGCACCTCATTAAACGCCCTCCCCTACTTTCTACACTGTGTTTTTTTGCTTCAAGGGCTGCAACATCTCAAGCCTTCCGACCATCTCCTACCTTATCACCGCTTGCCACGCCCGCCACAATGAAAAAAACCGACATCGCCGAATGCTTCCGCCGCTTTCAGGCAGAAAACCCGCACCCTACGACTGAACTCGAATACAACAGCACCTTTGAACTCTTAATTGCCGTTATCCTCTCGGCACAAGCAACCGACAAAGGCGTTAACAAAGCAACGCGCCAACTTTTTCCTGTTGCTAACACTCCCGAGACTATCCTTGCTCTGGGTGAAGATGGACTAAAAAAATACATCAAAACTATCGGACTTTATAACAGCAAGGCCGTTAATATTCTTAAAACCTGTCGCATCTTAAACGATGAATATCACGGTGAAATCCCGGCTGACAGAACCTTACTTGAAGCCTTACCCGGAGTGGGACGAAAAACCGCTAACGTCATCCTGAATACAGCTTTTAAACAACCTGTTATGGCGGTAGATACACACATTTTCCGGGTAGCTAACCGCACAGGCATTGCTCCGGGGAAAAATGTAAGAGCCGTAGAAGATCGTCTCATAGAACGCATTCCGCCCGAATATCTGCTTGATGCCCATCATTGGCTCATCCTACATGGACGTTACACCTGCATTGCCCGGAAACCGCGCTGTAACGCTTGTCTCATTTCTGATTTATGTGACCATCCACAAGAAGAATAACCGCACTCAGTGAAACATGGCACAAACCTTGCTTCATGAAGTGGTAATAAAATGTTCATTTTTCTATAATGTGCGATAAAATTTAGAGATGGCTATAACAATGCCATTTTATTTTTAGTTGAGCAATCACAAGGAACCGAGTATGTCACAACAAATCCGTCTGAACCTAAACGACAACACTGGCAATACCGTTAGTCAATACAACATTGATACCGCAGTAGGTACCCCTGTACACGTACAAGCCATTGACGGTGTTTCCTACCAATTCACCGACCTGAGCACCGGTATTGGTCCTGACAGTATTGTTACAGAACGAGTAGGCAATGACCTTCTTCTCTCCTTCGATCAAGGCACCGATCTCGTCCTTGAGAACTACTTCAGCCAAGGACAAGGCGCACTGGTAGGCCTACAAGCAGATGGTGGCCTCTTCAGCTATCCAGTTGCTACAGCTCCTGAGCACGTACTGGCAGAAGAAATCGCAGCGACACAAGCCTTTGCCGGTGGTGAGGGGATTGCCACACCATTGGCGGCATTGGCGGGCATAGGATTAATCGCTGGTGGCGCCATTGCCTTATCACATAACAGCGATGACAACTACGTACCGTCAAATAACAGTGGTTCAAACAGCAACAACAGCGGGACGGGAAATAACCATACCTCCCCACAGAACAACAGTGGCAATAACAGTAGTAATAGCAACAACAATAGTAATAGCGGTAGTAACAATAACGGCAACAATAGTAATAATGGACAAAACGACCAGAGCTTAACGCCTAATCCGGGTCCGATAACGCCGGCACCTACGCCCTCCGTACCCAGCCCAGGACCGAGTCCAAGTCCGAACAACAATGGAGGATTCAACAACGGCGGCAACAGTAACTCAGGAGGGGGTTCAGGCGGCGGTGGCTCAGGTGGTGGTAGTAGCAACACTGGCTACAAACCGACGGCGACAGATGACAAAGCCAGCGGTTCGCCAGGAGAAGCGGTAACGATAAACGTCGCGGCGAACGACTACGATCCCCAAGGAAGCGAGACGCTAGTGTTAAACAGCGTGAAGCTGATTGATGCGGGGGGCAACAAAGTGACGAAACTAGACGTTGCAGGAGAAGGGACTTGGACGGTTGGGATAACTGGACACGTCACCTTCAAACCGTTAGCGGGCTTTACGGGGAACCCGAAGCCGGTGGAATACACGATAGAAGACGATAGCCACAACATCAGTAACAAAGCGACGATTACTGTGACCTACGATGCAAGTAAAGCACCGAACAAAGAAGGTGTGGTGAGCATGACGGGGGAAGTGAAAGTTGGGCAGACGCTGACGGCGGAAGTGAGCGATGACGACGGGGTACCAGATAGTGGCATCAAATACCAATGGTTCTCGGAAGGAGTCGCGATAAAAGGCGCAACGGCGAAGACCTATACCATCCAAGCGGGCGACAAAGGCAAACACATCAGTGTGCATGTAGATTACACGGACAAAGCGGGACATACCGAAAGTCAAAGCAGCCCGGCGAGTAACGTCGTAACAGACAGTGGCACGAC
>JAUMZX010000118.1 GCA_030527905.1 Cardiobacteriaceae bacterium | reverse complement strand
GTTTTGTATCTTTTTTGATAGTTTACAGTTGGTTATCTTTATTTTCAGAGGGTAATATAACTGCTAATCTGTAGGAAATCGGAGCGTTGTTTACATTTTTGAGATTTGTTTGCTTTTATTTTTTGCATAAATGATTTTTTAGGAATTTTTAGCTACCATCAAGAACCATGCGACTTTGTCGTGCCTTTGGCATTCTTGACAATAGCTAAAAATGTCCGAAATTGGGCATCCATGCAAAAAGGAAAAGTGTAAACAACGCGATTAATTCTTACAGCTAATCTAATACAGCCCCTTTCTTGCGGCTATTCAACCCAATAATAGCCTTCTTTTTTCATACAGGCATCAATCAAGTCACGGCGCTTACTATCGGCAACATTGGTATTCATACCAACATCATATTCACACCGACTAAGCTGTTGCTCAATCTCTTGTTCAGAGGCACCTTCTCTTTCCCAATGCGGTATAACCTGTGGTGGTGGCGCTATCGGCTCAACCGCTTTTATAGGTCTTACAGGTTCATTGTTTACTTGTATCGGCTCCTCTGTTTTAGAGGAACACGCTGTAATAGCAACCAGTACACCCACGATAAGAAGAGTTTTCTTCATATTTAGCTCCTTTGTGCAAACGATTAAGTCATACTTTTTTAAAACGAGGCGGCAATCTAACGTTTTTACGCTAGCTTGGCAATGTTCTTAAATCTAATATCTGTCTATTCTTAAGTTAGCATCCGTCATTTTGAGCGATGTTTCGTATTATTTTTCGCTGGGTTAAGATTATTTTTCTGCAACAACATAGACCTTGCGTGTTCGCGACTGGTGCTACTGTCCGCACTGCCCAGCATGCGTGCTATTTCTATAATGCGTTCTTTTTCGTCAAGGGCGATAACTTTGGTTTGCGTTTGTTTGTCATCGCTATTTTTTTCGATTCGGTAATGGGCATCAGCATAAGCAGCGACTTGCGGTAAATGGGTGATACACAATACTTGCCGGTTCTTTCCAAGAGTATGTAGTAATTTCCCCACAGTATCAGCAACTTCACCACCAATACCTGCATCAATTTCATCAAAGATAACAGTTGGTACCGGAGTTTCGTCAAGGCAGGCCACTTCTATGGCAAGGCTAACGCGTGATAGCTCACCTCCGGAAGCGACTTTATTTAACGGTTGCAAGGTTTGCCCCGGATTAGCGCAAAGGGCATAAGTAATATCATCCATACCAGATGCTGTTGGACGATTGGCAGGTTCGACATGAATAGCAAAGGTGGCTTTTTCCATGCCGAGTTGTCGTATCCAGTTTTCAACTTCCGTAGCAAGAATTGGCGCTGCCTTCTTCCGTGCTGCGCTGAGAGCAGCAGCTTTCTGTTCATAGTCGATGTGCGCTGTGTTGCAGTTTTGTTTAAGCTGAGCGCCGTTTTCATTATGGTCATTCAGTGTCTGATATTCTTGATTTAAAGTCTGCCAAAGTATGTGCAAGTTTTCTGGTGACTGATGATGTTTACGCGCCAGTGCATAGAGTGCGCTCATGCGTTCTTCAATACGTTGTAAGGCAATAGGATCGTGCTCAATGCGGTCAAGTTGTTTGTTCAGGACGCTACACGCCTCATCTAGGTAAACAGCACTTTGTTCAAGTAGTTCTGCCGCTTCTTGAAAGTTGTTAGCCGTAGCCGTAAGGTGTTCCGCTTCACGGACAGCGTGACGTAAAGCGCTTTGTACGCTGTTTTCATCGTCGTAAAGCTGTTGGCTCAATTGTCCGCCTTTGGCTAGGATTTCGTCGGCACTAGCAAGAATGTTTTGTTGTTCAGAAAGCATGGTAAATTCGTCTGCTTGAGGCGCAATCTGTTCAATTTCTTTGAGTTGGTAGGCAAGTAAGGCGAGGCGTTCTTCTTGATTTTGCCGATTTTCTTGCCAGGTCTGCCATTCTTGGATGCAGTGCTGCCAGTGTTGGTAAGCCGCACCACAGTCACTCAGTGCTTTAGTCAGTCCTGCATAACGATCTAGGCGTCGGCGTTGTTCTTCCGTTTTAAGTAATGCTTGGTTGCTATGTTGGCCATGTATGGCAATAAGTGATGCGGCAAGGTTCTTCAATTTTCCGCCTGTAACGCTTTGGGCATTTACCCAAGCTTTGCTACTGCCATCACGCAAGGTGCGTCTTATGAGTATTTGTGTTGGGTTATCCGGATCATCCAGCGCTTCTTCAAGCAGCATTTGTTGTAGTGTGGGTGGAATGTTGATAAAGCTGGCGCTCACATTGGCGCGTTCTTGTCCGTGACGAATGACGCCAGCATCTGCGCGCTCTCCAAGTATGAGTCCAAGAGCATCAATCAGAATGGATTTTCCCGCTCCGGTTTCTCCAGAGAGGACATTAAAGCCCGAGCAAAAGTGAATGTCACTATGTTCAATAATCGCTATTTGGTCAATCGTGAGTTGTTCTAACATGATTTATCCTCGACTATCTTCTGGTGCAATACCCCAATTGAGTTTGGCGCGTAGTCGATCTTGAAAGTGGTAGTCAGCTGGATGCAAGACGGGTAAGGGAGTGCCTGCACGAATAATTATGCGGTCTTTTTGGTGTAAGCGGTGTTGCTGTTGTCCATCAATGCTGAGGCTGGCGCTGCTGTTTTTTTCGCCTGGGGTGATGCTGATAGGGCTATTGGCATCAATCACGACGGGACGCTGAGTCAAGGTATGTGGACAAATGGGGACAACCAGAGTAACTGGTAAATTGGGTTCGATGATAGGACCTCCAGCAGCAAGGGCATAAGCCGTTGATCCTGTCGGCGTGGAAATAATAAGACCATCAGCACGGTAATGGCTGAGATAACGGTCATGTGTGTAAACATCCAGCTCAATCATACGCGCTTTGCTACTATGAATAACGGCATCATTGATAGCAACATAATCCGCACTGTTATCACGACTTTCAACAGTAACATTTAAAGTATGTCGCTGTTCTCTGATATAAGCACCCTTGAGTATACGATCAAGCTGCATTTCAAAGTCGTCTAGCGTAAGATCTGCTAAGAATCCAAGGCGACCGGTATGAATGCCAACCAGTGGGATTTGACGATTGATCAGCGCACGACTTGCATAAAGGAAAGTACCGTCTCCACCGATAACGATGCAGAGATCAACGTCTTTCCAATCCGCTATGGATAATGCTTCTGGTTGTGCCTGATATTGTGGAGGAACAGTATCGTAATCAAGACTATACCGCACTTCATATTGCGCAAGAACGGTGATAACACGCGCAATCGCCGCATCTACGCGCGTTGCACCATATTTGCCGACGATTCCAATGTGACGAAAGGTTTTTTCTGCCATAGCGTTTAATGTCTGCGAAAAGCGCTTATTATACGCAGGTTGTGAATTTTGCAAGGTTGTCAGGAGAAGTCATTTAGTGGAAATTTTTCTGGTCGGTGGAGCAGTGCGCGATGCATTACTAGGATTGCCAGTCAAAGATCGCGACTGGGTCGTTGTCGGAGCCAGTGCACAGGAGTTACTGGCGCAGGGTTATCATCAGGTAGGGCGTGATTTTCCTGTGTTTCTGCATCCAGAAAGCAAAGAAGAATATGCATTAGCACGACAAGAGCGTAAAACGGGTCATGGACATCAAGCGTTTTCCTTCCATTTTTCACCAGATGTAACATTGGAAACAGACCTACTGCGTCGTGATTTAACTTTGAATGCCATCGCGCAATCTGCCGATGGAAAAATTATTGATCCTTATGGCGGACAAGCCGACATTGCCGCGCGTTTACTACGTCATGTATCTCCAGCCTTTGCGGAAGATCCTTTGCGGGTTTTACGTCTGATGCGATTTTATGCACGTTTTGCTCCGCTTGGCTTTGAAATTGCCGCAGAAACATTAGCGTTATGCCGAGAAATTGTTGCGGCGGGTGAGTTAAAGCACCTCAGTGGTGAGCGTATCTGGGCAGAATGTGAAAAAGCCTTGGCAACCTCAGCCCCTCAATGCTTCTTTACGGGCTTACAGCAAGTTGGCGCATTAAATGTGCTGGGATTTTCCGTCGATGATGCCCAATTAACGAAAATGAATGCACGTTTGCAATCTGTTATCACCTTCGATCACGCTCCGGAGCATCGCCTCGCAGTATGGCTGCAATCGGACGATTGTGCGGATGCGCGAAATGCACTATACAAAACCTTACCCCTACCTAAACGCTATCGGCACTGGTTACAGCTAGTGGCAACCCAAGGCAATGTTATCAATCAATGGCAACAGATAGATGACCTAACACGCTGGCATATTCTTAAAGCGTGTAACAGTTTACGTGAAAACGGAGAAGTTTTGCTTCTTGCACGTTTAATGCAAGTTCCAACCTCTATTTTTATAGAAATCCAAAAAGCACAACAGTGCGTACTTGGACTTGATTTCGCCAAGCTCGTTACGAATAAAAGTGGAAACGAGCTTGGCGCGGCAATCAAGGAAGCACAAATACAATTATTACAAGATTAGTTAGAAGTAGGGAGCTGCGTTAGTTTACGTTTAAACTCGTAATAAGTGATTTTTGTATCTCTAAAAATAGGACTTTTTACCGTTATTCTCGTAGTGGTTTTACCAATTAGGATATCCCCCTGTTTGGTAGTAAGACCAGAGAATGATGATGATGGTTTTACATCTGTTGAAAAGGTAACATCAGCGTAGTCTTGGAATAAGTTCTCATAGTTAACGAAATAATCGGTGAGACGATCCCATATATAACCATTTTTTTCTCTTTGAGGTTTTTCAAAATTGTTAGCAGATTTAATGAAATAATCACATGCCTCACTTTTGCTCCCATTAACAATTTTATATTTATAGCGTGTATATTCATCAGTAATGTTGACTACAGCATCCAACGCTAAGAGGTCACATAATGCTTGTGGATCTGCCTCACGATTAAAATTAACTTGCTCTACAATCCACGGCCTCATATGAGAGTCATCAAATTCTTGGTAGTTATGAAACAAATAGGTCGCCAATCCTAAAGCGATTAAAATTAATAGATGTATCATGTTGTTAATCCTTTTTTCTTAATGGTTCTGATTTTTTAGTCAGTAAATTCTTTACTGCTTTATACTATTTTTAAGCTGTGATCGTTCAATGATGCCCATCATCTTATAAGCTAAATCGGCAGCCGTAAAATCATAAACATGCAATCCTCTGATGGGCGCAAACTCTACCAAGTCTAATCCCACCACTTGTCTTTGGTTAGCAATAGCACTTAATAAATCAATAAGCTGCCACCAGCCTAGTCCCCCTGCAACAGGCGTTCCCGTTGCAGGCATCAGTGCACTATCCAAGCCATCAATATCAACCGTGATGTATACTTTTTGCGGGAAATATTCTGGTAACCGAATCTCATGTTGTGGGGAGCGGCAGATTACACGAGCATCATGAGTGATAATCTGCGCGGGAAATTCATCTCGCACTGCTTGTTCATCAAGACTCATTGCACGTACCCCAATTTGACAGAGCGGCAAGCCTTCGTCAACCAATCGCTTCATCACACATGCATGGCTCCACATACTGCCCTCATAGCTTTCGCGCAAATCAGCATGTGCATCAAATTGCACCACTCCGATACGCTCATTCGGGAAGGCGTCAACGACTCCCATGACAGCCCCATAACTGATGGTATGCTCCCCCCCAAACACAAATGGTAGATGACCTTGTGCGGTAACCGTATGCACTTTTTCTCGGATACGTGATAGAACGTCACCAGCTTCGCCATGACAATCTATTGCGGCATGTGTATAAATCCCCTGACGGCAGGGTTCACTTCCTAATTGATCAAAGGTTTCCAGTTGTGCGGAAGCATCAATGATAGCTACTGGTCCTTCTGCTGTGCCTCCACCATAACTGACACTCTTTTCATAAGGTACTGGGATTATATGAAATAAAGCATTATCCGGTGAAGGTTGGCTAATTTCTGAACCTAGAAAAATACGTTCCATTATATTTCCTGCCATTCTGTGTAAAGTATGCGGATATCCTAAAAAAACCCTTTCTTATATAACAGCATATTGGCTATACAAACGATAAATGGAAAGTCAGTACGTTTATAATCCTATGCGTGCTATAAAATATACGCGTTGATTTTACTGATAATATTTTATGCTCATTCCAATGCATTTATCTTTATCAGAAAATCTACGATTAATTGCAATGATAAATATTGTAACGAAAACCTTACAAAATGCCAATGTTGGCGCATGTCGCTTTAATCAATAGCCACTGTAAAAATCTATCGAACAAAAATGTTACGTATCGTTGTTTGGTATCATCATAATAGCCATGATAGCCAATTTGTAAGAATTAATCGCGTTGTTTACACTTTTCCTTTTTGCATGGATGCCCA
>JAUMZX010000117.1 GCA_030527905.1 Cardiobacteriaceae bacterium | reverse complement strand
CTTTATATTAGCTTTCTTTATCTATAAAAAAACTGTACCTCCTGCAAGCCTAGTTAAATCTTCAGCTTTCAGAGATACAGTTTAATGATAAGTAATCGTTTTTATTGAAATATCAGCTCGGTCAATTATACGCCTTTAGCCTGAGCCATCACTTCAGCCACAAAATCGGATTCTTCTTTTTCTATACCTTCACCCAGTTCAAAACGCGTAAACTGAACAACATCTGCACCTTTTTCTTTTAGGAGTTGTTCAACTGTAATATCGGGATTTTTTACGAAAGATTGTCCTTTCAGCGTGACCTCGCCAAAGAGCTTTTTCATAGCTCCTTCTACCATTTTTTCAATAATATTTGCGGGCTTGCCACTTTGCTCTGCTTTGGCACGGTGGATTTCATTTTCTTTATCCAGAAAATCTTGTGGTAATGAGGCTGCATCTAATGCAATCGGATTGCTGGCAGCAATATGCATGGCAATATCTTTAGCCAATTCGACATTATTACCGGTAATTTCAACTAATACGCCAATCTTTTGCCCATGCAAATAGTGACCAATTACTCCATTTGTACTTTCTAGTGTCACAAAACGACGAATGGCCATATTCTCACCAATTTTGGCAATTAATTCGCGACGACGTTCATCAGCAGTTACACCGGGAGCAAACTCGGCTGCATTTAATGCATCAATATCAGCAATATGCTGTGTACGCGCGATTTCAGCTAAACGGTTGGCAAAATCACGAAATTCATCGCCCATGGCAACAAAATCTGTTTCGCAGTTTGCCTCTAAGATTGTTGCTTGTTTGGCGTCATCGCTGATTGAAATAACAAGACTACCTTCAGCGGCTACACGACCTGCTTTTTTATCAGCTTTTGCCAGACCTGTCTTACGCATATGTTCAACAGCGGCTTCAATATCACCTTTGGTCTCAATCAAAGCTTTTTTACATTCCATCATGCCTGCACCAGTACGTTCGCGCAGTTCTTTGACTAATTGGGCGGAAATAGACATATTCAACTCCTACAAATAGCAACGGCTGCGGGTTACCGCAGCCCTTATTTAATAATTAAAAATCTGAATTAAATTTATTCTGCGTTTTGTTCTTCAGTAGTAGGGGCAGCGGTTTCTTCAGCTGCAACAGCTTCTTCTAAAGCTTTCTCTGCATTTTCACTACCACCGGTTGTAATTGTGGCTTTAGCATCTTCAATAGTAGAGGCCACAGCATCGACATAAAGACGTATTGCACGTACAGAGTCATCATTACCTGGGATAATGTAATCCACACCATCAAGTTGGTTGTTAGTATCTACAATACCAACAACTGGAATACCCAGTTTTTTCGCTTCTTTAATCGCAATATGCTCATGTCCGACATCAATTACAAAGAGCACGTCAGGTAAGCGACGCATATTACGGATTCCTGAAAGGGCGCGTTCTAACTTCTCGCGTTCACGACCCAACATAATAACTTCTTTTTTAACAAGTTTTTGGAACGTACCATCTTCAGCCATGCGTTCAATTGCTTCAAGACGGTTAATGGATTGGCGAATGGTTTTAAAGTTTGTCATCATTCCGCCGAGCCAACGGAAATTCACATACGGCATACCGCAACGGCTAGCGGCTTCTCCAACAGCATCAGAAGCACTACGTTTAGTACCAACAAACATCACACTACCGCCATTCGCGACAACGGTACCAATGAAGTTGAGCGCATCATTCAACATCGGGACGCTTTTTTCAAGGTTTATAATGTGAATATCGCCACGTTTGCCGTAGATGTAAGGAGCCATTTTAGGGTTCCAGAAACGGGTACGGTGCCCAAAGTGCGCGCCGGCTTCAAAAAGCTCGCGCATGCTAACTTTACTCATATTTTCTCCATTAAAGGGTTAAGCCTCCAAATGCGCGTCCACCCCAACCACATGGCACCCGAGATGTCGTAAATCGCATTTGTGTGTTTTAGGTTGCCTTATCGGCGCGCGCTTTATACCATAGCAACCCGTAATTTACCAAACAGAAATTTCATGACCATCACTCTAAAGAACGAAGAAGACTTGGCAAAAATGCGTATTGCGGGAAGACTTGCCGCAGATGTCCTCGATATGATTGCTTTCTATATCGTCCCCGGCATCACTACCGCGGAACTTGATCAACGTTGCCATGATTATATTGTTAACCAACAGCAGGCAATTCCTGCCTGCCTCAATTACGGTAGTCCACCGTTTCCTGCCTCAACCTGTATTTCGGTCAACCATGTCATCTGTCATGGCATTCCTTCCGATAAGAAATTAAAAAATGGCGACATTGTTAACATTGATGTTACGGTAATCAAAGACGGCTGGCACGGCGACACTAATCGCACATTTATTGTCGGAGAAGCCGATATTCTCCCTAGTAAATTAGTTAGCGCTGCTTATGAAGCGCTCTGGTGCGGTATTTCCGTAGTACGTCCGGGCGCCACTCTTGGTGACATTGGCTATGCTATACAGAGTTTTGCAGAAAAACATCGTTTCTCGGTTGTTCGTGAATTTTGTGGACATGGTATTGGCAGAGGCTTTCATGAGGATCCTCAAGTTCTACACTTTGGTCAACCTGGAAAAGGATTAGTTCTAGAGAAAGGCATGACCTTTACTATAGAACCTATGATTAATGCGGGCAAACGCGATCTAAAAATACTGAAAGATGGTTGGACGGTTGTCACGCGTGATCGCTCACTTTCAGCGCAATGGGAGCATACCCTTGCGGTAACCGACAGCGGATATGAGATATTTACCTTGAGTGCTGCCGAACGCGAAAGTGGGATTTCCCCTGTAGGAATCGTTACAGCCGCCTCATAAATTCAACGATGACGACCTCTGCCAATCCCGTACAAGACCAAGAAGCCAACACCATAAATCTTATGCCAGATTGGCAGCCTTCTGTCCCTGCCCTTCCCTTACATGAAGAAGCTGAGCGCGCGCGCGATTATTTGCGTCAACTTCGAACATCGTTGGCAGCGTGTACTTACGCGCTTGATTACGATGTGCGCCGCTTGATAGCTCATTACACCAAACAAGTTGATCGTATCCTCATAGCGCTTTACCAACAGATTATTCATTCTCATAACATCCGCCTTTATGCTATTGGTGGCTACGGCCGCGCAGAACTTTTTCCATTATCTGACATTGATATCCTCATTATGATGCCGGATAAGATAGAGGATATCGAACACACAAATATCGAAACATACATCCAAACCTTATGGCTACTCGGTTTAGACATTGCTCAACACGTTTATCGACAAAGTGAGCTCGACACGGTAGCCCGGGCAGATACGGATCTGCTAACCAGTCTCCTTGAAAATAGACAACTTACCGGCACACCATATCTTATTGATCCTAGCCAACCGCCGCTTATCGCTCCCGCCGCTTATATACAGTTAAAACAAAAAGAACGGCGCGTACGTGAAAAAAAACAAGAAGAAAATGGCCAACTTGAACCTAATATTAAAGATGGCAACGGCGGACTCCGTGATCTACAAATGATCGACTGGCTTAGCGCCTATTGTTACCATGACCACAGCCATGTCACCCTGATTAACAAAAACCTGCTTACTGCCAACGAATCCAGCGCATTATACGAAAGTCGCGACGCACTCTGGCGTATCCGCTTTGTTCTGCATTTAAACAACGCGCACGCTAAAAACACCCTTGATTTCGAGCAACAGAAAGACCTCGCGCAACGATTTGGTTATCACGACCAACGTAACTATCTCGCTATTGAGCAACTGATGCATCATTACTATCGACATAGTATGCGCATCCGTCGAATTAACCAGCGTGTCATCAGCCTTATCGAAGCAGATCACCAGCCCCCTCAACCTGTCCTTCTTCTAACCGCCAACTATGCCAGCAAAAATGACAAGCTCATTTTGCGTCACGAAGAAAACCTCAAAAAGCACCCGCAACAATTATGGGATATCTTTCGTTACCTACAACAAAACCCTACCATTCACGAACTACATCCAGATCTCGTTCGCCATATCCGACGGCATCGAGAAAACCTAATCAACGCCGCTTACCGCCGCGATGCCGACATTCGCCGACAATTCCTCGAACTACTCGCGCATCCAGGCAACGTATATCCACAAATCCAGCGTATTCATCAATACGGCCTTCTCTACCGTTATATCCCTGCCTTTGCTTACATCATGGGACGCATGCAGTACGACCTTTTTCACCAATATACGGTTGATCAACATACCCTCAAACTGCTCGATTACCTTGACCGCTTCGTACATCCCGCTCCTGCTTACCCACAAGCGGCCGAAATTATCGCCCATCTCAAAAAGCCCGCCATTCTCTATCTTGCCGCCCTCTTTCACGATATTGGCAAAGGATACGACGGAGACCATAGTGAAATTGGCGCACAAATCGCCGATTTATATGCCCGCGAAAATGACGCTATCAGCCCTGAAGAGCGCGACCTCCTCGTTTATCTCGTCAAACACCACCTTGACCTCAGCCTAACCGCACAAAAAAAAGACCTCGCTGATCCTGAAACCATTGCTGAATTTGCTGCCCGCTTCCCGCAACAAGACTATCTCGACTACCTTTATCTTCTCACCATCGCGGATATCAGTGCGACAAACCGCTTTCTATGGAACAGTTGGCGTGCCAGCCTCATCCATAACCTATACCAACAAACAAAGCACCTACTTGCGCACGATACAAACAGCCTACATGCCCAACAATATGCCGAACGAGAACGAGCCAGAACGCTCATTCTCACTGCTGCACCAAATGCAATAGAACAACTATGGGCTCAACTCCCTGAAACCTTCTTTCGCGGCGAAAATGCTGCTCATATTGCGCAAAAAAGCGCGCAACTTCTTACTCGCGCTGGCGAACACGCGGTCAGTCAAATTGAAACCCATCCGCCACGCCTTTTCATCAGCAGTCCTAATCCAGCAGATATCCTATTTGCTCGTATCACCCATTTCCTTGAAAAAAATGATCATAACATTCATGAAGCGCGCCTTTACAGCAACGCCGACCACAGCCTCACCATCCAACAATACACGCTCAGCGAAACGCCGTCCCCCGCACCCAACCTTACGCGTAAACTCGAAGATTACATTCACGATAATCGCCCACCTTCCCCGCTAGGCAAGCGGCTAAACCGAACGCCACTCAAATATTTCAACCCTCATACCCATATTGATATCCGGCATGACCCGCGTCAAAAGCGCACGACACTTGAACTTAGCTGCAAAGATCGGCACGGATTACTCTCACTCATCAGTCGCATTCTTCTTGAACATCATATCCACATTAGCCACGCCAAAATTGGTACATACGGAGAGAAAGTCGAAGATAGTTTCCATCTCACAGATGCGCAACACCAACCGCTTACTGATCCCGCCGCTCTCGCAAAACTCAAACAATCTCTTCTTGCTGCCTTACAGTAAACATCATGACCGAACAACTTACAAAAATAACTGACGATCATTGGTAAAACAAACACCAACCAAAGGGACCTACTATGAAAATATTGAAAAAAATCAACGAAGAATGGCAAACTGCCTGGATCACGCTATGGTTTTTTTGCGGCGCTGCGGCTTTATATGCGGGAACCCTCAATGAACTGGCCACTAGCAATAATCCCACATTCATTTACAGCAAATTCTTCATTGCGCTTATCGGACTCCTCTGTGTTGTTTCCCTGACCTTTCGCAAAAACATCCTCGGCAATGGTCTAGGTATTACCGCCAACATCGGCGAGATCTACGTGCAATATTATTCTGGCGCTACCGGATTAACCCTCGCTCCAGCTTTCTATCTCATCACCCATATTTTTGCTCTGAATTATTGGCGTAAAAACCAAGATGGCGATGGCAATATGTTACCGCGTAGTGCCAACCGAAACGTTTGGCTATTTACTACTGTTTGCATCGGTGCAGGTTTACTTTTCTTTCCGTGGCTCAACAAGGAAATCGCTCAATTTCGCTTCATAGATAACAATAACGATCCTGCCTTTTATCTAGGATCTATCATTGTAAACTGGTACGCCATTAACATTCTCGCTTTCGTCCTAGGTATCGCGGCACAAACATCCATGATACTGCGCTATACCTACTCATGGATTCTGTGGATTATTGTGAATTTCACATGGCTGACAGTCAACCTACTTACACACAACTACATTTTTGCTATCCAGACTATTATTTATCAAATCAATGCATTCCTTGCCCTATATGAATGGTGGAAGAATAGCCAAACTCATAGTAAAACTACATTGTAGCGACTGTTCAAATCTATATAACTGTGGAAAAAACATCATAAAAAAACAAAAAATATATTCAATCAGGCGTATCATATATCTGCTTTTTTAATAATCATCAGGAGACATTAAATGTCATTTTTCA
>JAUMZX010000116.1 GCA_030527905.1 Cardiobacteriaceae bacterium | reverse complement strand
CATGGGGATGTTGTTTGAGTTGTGGATGTCGGGGTAATGTAAAGCGGTTTGGGGGCTTTTGCAAAGGTCTCAGCTTATCTCAATAGACCCACCGCCACATGACCACCCTCGCTTGCTCGCTACTTGCGAGGATGCGACGGCTCTAGCAGATAGCTATGTTGGACGCGCGCACACCTTGCCTTTACCTCGCATACCGGCTGTGCTTTGCTCGGCGCATGTGCAGACATTGCGCGTATCGCTTACATGACGACCAAGTAAAAGAAGGTGGTGAGCAAGGAAAAACGACTATGCGCCTGCGCTATGAAGACGACAATAAATGGATAGTAATGATTCTCTGCACTAACAGATGGAACTAAAAAGTTTATTGTTGTTAAGGTGTATCGCGGCTTAGATCCACTTGTAATAAGGGTACTTTTTGCGTTTTGTAGCGTAGTTTGTGGTAGCTATAGAAGGCAAGGAAAATGGGAATACCCATGTAAGTAATGAGTAGGCGATGCCAGTTTAAATCACCCTTGAGTACCAAATCAGTATCTTGTCCAATGATAACCAAGACACACAGGGCGAGGGCTAGGAGTGGTCCGATAGGAAACCATTTTGCGCGGTAGATAAGGGCATTGAGGTCTTTGCCTTGGGCAATGTAGGCACGGCGGAAGCGGTAATGACTGATTGCAATGCCAAGCCATGCAATAAAGCCGGTAAGGCCTGAAGCAGCAAGAATGTATTGATACATTTGTTTGCCAATGTTTTGATCCAACTGCAACAGGAAGATAGTTAGGATAACAATGGCTGTGGCAAATAGTGCATGCAAAGGAACGCCGCTTTTGCTGGTACGAGAGAAAAATGGCCAAGCTAGTCCATCTTTGCCCATCGCGTAGAGCATACGGGTGGACGCGTACATACCGGAGTTACCAGCCGAGAGTATAGAGCTGAGAATAACGGCATTCATCACTGCCGCAGCAAATGCTAAGCCTGCGCGTTCAAATACGAGTGTAAAGGGAGATTTTGCGATTTCGTCTACGTCGGCACCTAGTAATTCTGGGCTGGTATAAGGAATCAATAATCCGATTACGAGGATAGCGAGGATATAGAAAATTAGGATGCGCCAGAAAACTTGTTTGATGGCTTTGGGAATACTTTCTTCTGGATTTTCTGATTCGCCGGCAGTGATACCGATAAGTTCTGTGCCTTGAAAGGAGAATCCCGCGATGAGAAAGACACCAAGCATGGTCAGGAATTTGTTACTGATTCCTTCTCCCAAGAAAGGGGCTTCTCCTTCGGTTAGATATTTGAAACCGACATATTCTCCGCCAAGGATGCCAAAGATAGTCAGAATACCAATGGCGAGAAAAATGATGACAGTAAATACTTTGATAATGGCAAACCAGTATTCCGATTCGCCATAGGCTTTTACCGAGAACATATTGAGAATGCAGATAAGGGCAAAGAAGATGAGACTCCATGCCCATGGAGGCATGAAGCGGAGCGGTTCCCAATAGGTTACAACGATTGCTGCCATGATGACGTCTGCTGCAACGGTAATCACCCAGTTGAACCAGTAATTCCAGCCAAGAGCAAAGCCAAGCGAAGGATCAACGAAACGAGAGGCATAGGTAGAGAATGAGCCAGAAACGGGTAGGTAAGTTGCCATTTCTCCTAACGAGGTCATGAGGAAGTAAACCATCATACCAATGGCCGCATAAGCGATAAGCGCGCCTCCTGGACCAGCATCATGAATAGCCGTACCGCTAGCCATAAAGAGTCCTGTTCCGATACAGCCTCCGATAGCAATCATGGATAGGTGGCGGGTTTTTAGGTGGCGTTTGATTTGTGTGTTATGAGATGTATTTGACATCGCAAGAGCCTTTTTTGTTATCAAGCAGAAAGCGTGCATCATACCGAAAAAATGTAAGGCAACGACGTGTTCCTGATTTTTTTCTTTTGCTGTAATTTTATCTACTATGATTGGTTGGTGATCTACTTGAAGTGGTAGCTGATTTTATAGAATGGCGATTATTTATTTCAGCATTTCTTGTTGTTGTATAAGCGGCAGTAGCAGTGGCGCATGTCGTGTTAGTGCGGCGTCAATGTAGGTGCTGAGGTGCGATTCGTTGCCACGCCAAAGGTGGCGCCATAAGTCATCGCTGTCGGCTTTTTTCGTGTCTTGTTCAATCCATGTAGCAATGAGGTTTGTGTTCTTTTCTGCACTGCGTTCTTGGTTCAGATTTTCTAGGTATTCCTGCATGAGTTCTATTGGCGCCAACCATAGGTGTTGTAGGCTATGTTGGCGTACGGTAAGCCACTGGCGAAGTTGTTGGATGGCGCTTGTTGCCGGCAGGGCAGACAGGCGTTGGTAGCTGTTGTCAGCATAGAGAATGTGGCTGTCGCCGCCGCTTCGTGCATTCCATGCAAGGTGTTCAAGCCAATGGCGGTATTGGTGTTTCGGGCTGCTTTTTCGAGCAGTAAGGCGCGGCCATTGTGTTATGTGTTCGTCAGGGAGTAGGGCAGTGAGCGTGATGCCGTTGAGGTCAACAGGATATTCTTGTATTTGCGGTATGACTTCGCCTCCAGTTAGGCTTAGTAGGGTGTGTTGTCGGTGCAATATTTCAGCATGGCGTTGTTTGAGTTGGATTTTGCCATTGATTCCGGCGGGGGAGGCGGGAAGGCGCGAGAGATGACTGCAAGGGTCGCTATGCCCTTGTTGTAACAGTTCGATGAGTAAGGCATCTAGTTGGTGACTTTGTAAGGGATTAAGCGCCAGTGGTTCGTTATCGCTGAGGGCGTCGCTTTTGTTCTGTTGCGCAATATTGTGACTGCGCGCGTAGGCACTGACAGGGCGTAGTGTGTCGTTGATGAGCTGGTTGAGCGTGAGAGGAGGCGTTTCTTCAAGTTCCGGTTCTGCAGGAATGGCGGGAGGTATGCTGAAGTTCAGGAAGGGAGAAGGCTTGGTTTGAGAGGTATTAAGGGTTTGGCGGATGTTTTGCCAAAGGGGCGCAGGATGTCTTTCTGCTGGGTCGTACTCAAAGGGATCAGAGGGGTGTTCGATGTGATAGTGGCGACTTTGGTCTTCGCGTTGTTCGTCAAGGTATTGTAGGAGTTCTTGTACTGGGCTGGCTGGTAATCGGGGTTCGTTGTCGCTAGGTTCTGTACGGCTATAGTAAATCCAGCAGTTTTCTTGGGCACGGCAAATGAGGTCGAGTAGGGCAGCGCGATCTTCTTGTTCTTGGTTATGGTCGCCTAGACGAGCATGGTCAAGGTCAATTAGGTTGTAGCGTTCGTCATTTTGTCGCTTAGGGTAGCGCTCTCTGTCTGCATTAAGGAAGGCAATAAGTTTATAAGGAAGGTTTCGTAGTTCATGTAAACCGCCAATTGTGATGACGCCGCTTGGTTCGTTGCTGTTTTGTTGGGATGCAAGCTGTTTTTCAATGTGTTCTAAGACAAAGTGTAATGGCAGGTAGAGTTGTTCGCTTTGTGGCGCGAGTTCTTGATGTGCTTCTAGTTGACTGTTTAGCGCTTCCAACGCACGGTCAATACTGTGCCAAGCAGTGCTGTTTTGCGCGTGGCTATAGTGTTGTTGTAGGTTGTTGCGAAGGATGTGTACCCATTGTTGGGCGGGTACGTGTTCTTGGAGTTCTTGTCTTAGGTTCTGCATGTCATCCGCAAGGGTGGCAAGCGCCTCAAGAGCAGGTAGGTCGTTAAGGTTGAGCCCGCTTTGTGGAACACTGTCGTGGTAGTGTTCTGTGCTTGGCATGAGTACGCCTCCAATAAGACGATTGAGCGCATAGCTGTAAGTGTAGCGATAGTCATGGTCTTCTGGATGTAGGCTGTTTTGTAGGTGGATGTCGTCAAATCCACGTTTGTAGCCTGCTTCAATTAGGGCGGCTGTAATGCGTTGCATGTGTTCGTTGCTGATGCCTAGCGATTGACAGGTGTTTTCATTGAGTAGCCAATCAATGACGGTAGGCGCATCAAAGCGTCCGTTGATAAGGGTGTAGCGACCTGCAAGCGAATGCCACAGATTTTCTGCTTCGCTGGTTGTTATACCAACGATGCGGGCAGGAATGCGGTAGCCATCGTAATCACCGCCTGGCGGAAATACGGCACGAAGGGTTGCTTGTTCGGCGGTAGGGTCTGGCAGTAGGATCAGGATATCGGAAAGACGCCGATCCGGTGATTGGTTGAGCCAAGTAACAATGTCGTTTCTTAGGACTTCGCATTGGCGCAGCATGCCGCGACAGGCGTGGATACGTAAGCTGTCGTCTGTCTCGTCGTGTGCGATGTGAGGAATGATGTCTTCGTGAAGTTCGAGAATTTCCGTTTGTAGCGCGCTGAGTAGGTTGTGCGGGTTGCTGGCGGGCGCGTCGTATTGTTCAATTTGTTCGATTGGACAGTAATCTCGGATAAGCCGTGCCTGATCTCGTTGTGCTTTGCCAAGCCGCGATAGGAGGGGGTGCGCATGGTCGTAATGCGCGTTGGCGGCGTATTCTGGCCGGCTGAGTTTGAGGCGACGTAGCCAGCGACTGTCAACAATGTCGCTAATATCGCCTTCGCTAGCAGCCAGATGATATAGGTGAATGTCGCTATAGGCGCCTAGTCGTTGCATGAATTGTAGGTTACTTGCGCTGATATGTGTTGGCGCAAAAATGGGAATGTAGGCAGGGATTTTTTCTCGGCTAGACGGTTGGTCGTGTAGGGTTTGCCAGAAGATATTGGCGCGTTGTTCGCGTTTTTCCAGAATTGAGGCAAAGCAGGTGTTCCAAAGGTGGCGTTGACTGTTATAAAGCGTGCGGTAATAGTCTGTGAGCCATTCTGGTAGTTTTTTTAAAGTATTTGGAGGTAAAAGGACATCAAGAGGCAATGCGGGATTTTCTTGCCACTGTTTGAGCCAGTCTGGACGCATGTTGAGGTAGGCACTGTAGATGTTCGCCAGTTGTCCGCTAAGCGTCCATAATTGGCGCGTCATGTGTGCGGTAAGCGCCGTTTCGTGTTGCCATAGCAGTCGTAAAAGAGGATGCAAGGGATGCTTCGTTTCGCTAAGGATGACGTCGCCGTGTTGGTAGAGATAAGAGAAGATATTCCAATGAAGCGCTACTCTGCTCAGTGGTGCATAGCCAGAATACTGAGCATGACCAGTAACGCGCTCAATAAGAGACCATTCAAAAGCATTCCAGAAGCGCGTAGTGATGCCACTGACAACGCCTCGTTTGTCTGCAATCGTTTGGATGAGTATGTCGCCACTAGGCAAGGTTGGAACGATAAGCGGATAGCTGCTAAAAGGGGTGGTGCTGAAGTGGTCGTGGTCTTTGAGGTAGTGTTGCAGCAGCGTGTTGTAATCGGCACTTTCGATGAGTTTAAACATGGCGGAAGAAAGCGTTAGTCTGTAGTTCCGTTATCTTACAGGATTTGTCAGGTGGACGTTGCTTGGGTGCTTATATATTCGACTCAATCGCGGTATTCATTGCAGTATCTTGACCAAGTTCAAATTTTAAGTACGGAAGCCTTTTCTTATCATTTTGTTACGACTTTAGGTATAAAACGCGTAGAATAAACTTCCTGTTTTTTCTTTTTCGTCGTGTCATGCTCAATATTATTACTGCTCTACTGCCAATTTTTATCGTAATTGCTTTTGGTTATGCTGCGACGCGGGCAGGCGCGTTTACTTTGGAAGGATTGACTGCATTAGGGCGGTTTGTCATCAGTATTGCTTTGCCTGCTTTGATTTTTAAAGCGTTATCGGAGAAAAGTTTGGGAGAGGTACTGATTCCTGCTTATTTGTTCGGTTATGCTGTGGCAACGATTTTATGTTTTGCTATTGGTCTCGCAATTTCACGTTTACTCGGTCAAGATTTACAGGGTGCTGCGGTTACCGCGATTGGGCAAACTTATTCTAATAGCGCATTCGTTGGTTATCCGTTGTTGCTCGGTGTCATTGGCGGTAATGCTGGGGTTTATTTTTCCTTAAACACAATGGTTGAGAATGTGCTGTTAGTCCCGCTTTTTCTTGCCTTGGCTGAATCGCACGCGGGCGGTAAGGGGAGTTTTGCTCAAAGGCTTGGTCATATTTTGCTCAATATGTTACGCAAACCTCTCATTTTCTCTTTGATTCTAGGGATGATTTTTTCAGCTTTCCATTGGCGTTTGCCTGCGCCGCTTGATAAGGCGATTAGTCTGGTGGCAGGGGCTGCGGCTCCGGTAGCCATTTTCGTTATTGGTTGCGGTCTGAACGGGATTAGGTTGCAAGGAAATGTCATTGCTATCACGCAGATTACGATTGGAAAGTTAGTTTTGATGCCCGCTTTGGCTGCGTTATTTATTTGGTTATTTAAGGGAAATAACGAGATGATTTTTGCGGGCGCCTTGATGGGAGGGATTTCTATGGCCAATACGGTCGCAATTTTTGCCCAGCATTACGGTTACCCGAATCGTGGCACAGTAAGCATGATTACAACGAATGTGTTATCCGTCTTTACTTTGTCGGCTATT
>JAUMZX010000115.1 GCA_030527905.1 Cardiobacteriaceae bacterium | reverse complement strand
TGTGTTGAAAAATGAATGAGTGGATGAGATGGAGGGTTTTGCACAGGTCTCAATTGGTATGATACGCACGCCTTCATTTCGTTTACTATCTGAGCTGTTTTCGATCAAAGCACCAGCATCATTCTTGGAAAAATTAATTAAGCCGGACATCGCGATTACCCTCTGACAGATTCAGTAAGAACAGTGCTTTTTGTATCGTTATTGGATGAAACAATTTCAGGAAAAATTTCTTGGCAGAGTTTGGCTATAACAACATTGAGATGATCATACTGGTTATTATCTTTATATTCGTGCGCAAACTGTTTCTGTGTGTAATAGCTCTCGAAAAAAGCTCGTTTTAGAGGAACTACAGTATCAAGTAATGAAACATTTGTAATAGCACCATCAGCAAAAGCAGTACGTAAATCGTTTAGAATTTCACCAGACATATTTAAACTACGATCATGTTCATTAATAATGAACTTCAGAGGTGGGTTTCGTTCTAGTCCGATATAAGCATAAGATTTGAGTGCATCGCGATAAACATCGACTACTCGCATTGCTTCCATAGCAAATTGAAGTTTAGTCTTTGTAACAGAGAGCACCAAATCTGGGTTGGCTAGTAGTACAGCATTTTGTATAGAATTTCCGTCGTGGTCACGACCATCTGTACCTTCTGTATCTAAGAATATATAATCGTATCGCTCTTGTAATGGTTTAACCAACATAGCGAGCTTAAAGATGGCTCCAGCATTATTTCTCAAGAAACTAGCAACACGTAATTTGTTTGGATCGTCATTAAGAATGACATCAATATTGTCGCTATTAGCGGTTTTACGGATAACTTCATCTGCATTGCAGTCAGAAGTTAACCACATACCAAAGCCTTTGTAGGGAATGTCCATATCCATCCCTTTATAATCAAAGAATTTACTCAATGACTGTTGGGAATCAGCATCTATCAATAATACTCGCTTGCCTATTGATGCTAGATATCCACTGATATGGATGACTAAACTTGTTTTTCCAACACTTCCTTTGGTGGATATTACAGATACAATTTTTCCTTTCACTCTAAGCACTCCTAACGACTAAATCGTTTAAAAACAATTAATTACTTAGAGCTTTGGTTTCAGGATTTAGGATAAAAAGATAAAGTATTGGTATTATCGACTTAAAGAGAAAATTCATAGATACGCTTAATACATATCTTGATTTTTTAATTCTTTATATTGACAATCAACTAAAGCCTCCCATAATTAAAAGCGCGCCACAAAATATACGCGCTTTTGGCAAACGTATTTGCATATTGCGTAACGCCTATTGATGCGCCACGTTGCTTTAAAAATCTCCCGTTTTTCAGCAATTGATATTGGTGCTCATTGCCCATATCGCACCATCATGAAAATAACCATCGCATAACATAAAGTCTTCTATGGCACGTTATGCCCCAGACAGATACATAAGACACAAAAATAACCCAAGATTTTGAGAAACTTTTATGACTGAACTACTGACCACTGCCTTTATCTACCTATTTGCCGCTGTACTGATTGTTCCGATTTCCAAACGTTTGGGATTGGGTTCTGTGCTTGGCTATCTACTTGCGGGTATCCTCATTGGTCCTGTTTTAGGATTAGTGGGTCAAGAAACACATGACATCCAACATATTGCCGAATTTGGCGTTGTCATGATGCTCTTTCTTGTCGGACTGGAATTAGAACCGGCCATGCTATGGAATTTACGACATAAACTCCTTGGACTGGGAGGATTGCAGGTTATTTTGACTATTATGGCGGTCGCCGCATTGGCTGTGGCTCTGGGTCAACCTTGGCAAATTGGCATCGCGGCGGGATGCGTCATGGCATTATCTTCTACGGCTATTGTCTTACAAACCCTCGGCGAAAAAGGCTTATTGGGAAGCCCCGGCGGACAAAGTTGTTTCTCCGTACTGCTCTTTCAGGACATTGCCGTTATCCCTATGTTAGCTTTACTGCCACTACTGGCATTACCCGAACTCGTAGGACTGCATCACGGTGGCGGACATGAAAGCACAACCCTACTTGAAGGACTGAACGGCTATCTCAAGACCCTTATCATCCTGGCGGTAGTTGGCAGCATCATTGTAGGAGGTCACTATCTTTCCCGTCCAATATTCCGCTATATTGCAGCTTCACGCTTACGTGAAGTCTATACAGCCACTGCCCTCGCGCTGGTCGTTGGAATTGCTGCCTTAATGAACTTAATAGGCTTATCACCAGCATTAGGTGCTTTTGTCGCGGGGGTCGTCTTGGCCGACAGTGAATACCGTCACGAACTGGAAAGCACGCTAGAACCCTTTAAAGGCCTATTACTCGGTCTTTTCTTTATTACCGTTGGAGCCGGCATCAATTTTGAACTGCTCTTTAACGAAATTGGCATCATTCTCGCGCTTACCTTTGCCGTCATCCTAATCAAAGCGCTTATCCTCTTCATCCTTGGCAAAGCATTTCGCCTTAATCGTCCTAACGACCTCCTATTCGCGCTGGGCTTGGCACAAGCGGGAGAGTTTGGTTTCGTGCTCCTCAGCTTTGTTGTAAAAAACGGTATTATGCCAAACGACATAGCTGAGCGTTTATTGCTGGTTGTCGCGCTCTCCATGCTGTTCACTCCTCTTCTATTTATCTTCTATGACAAAATCGTTACGCTCTATGCCGCTCAAGGACATGGTACGCGTGAAGCTGACGTCATCGAAGAAGAAAACCCGATTATCATCGTAGGACATGGTCGCTTTGGACAAATGGTGAATGGACTACTACTTTCCTGTCATTACCATACGACCGTGATTGATTATGATACGGATACGGTTGAAAACATGACCCGTTATGGCATCAAAACCTATTTTGGCGATGCTTCACGTCCAGACCTACTTGCTACGGCCGGTATCGCCAAAGCCAAACTACTAGTTGTTGCAATAGATAACCGCGAACAAGCCATCAGTATCGTTGCCCACGTGCGCCGCGCGCATCCTGACCTTCCCATCATTGCCCGCGCCTACGACCGCTTTCACACTTACGACCTTTATAACGCGGGCGCCAATGCCATCATTCGCGAAACCTTTGATGCCGCCATTCGCAGTGGGCGTACAGCTTTGGAAATTCTCGGCATGGATCCTGAAAAAGCAAAACAAATTAGCGACTTCTACTATCATCGCGATCGCCATAGCGTAGCCCTTATGGCAGAGGCTTACGACCCTAACCTACCCTATTTTGCTAACGATAAAATGACGGCCATCTCCAAAGCAGACGATGCTGAAACCGATGCCATGATCGCCGCACTCTTGCGCGGAGAAAAAGTTGATTGGCAACCGCTACCAGATGATCTGACACGTCATAAAGGCTAAAACAACATGCAGCTACACTTTCTCGGCACTGGAGCAGGCAGCCCGAGTAAAACACGTAACGTTAGCAGCGTCGCGCTTAACCTAGACCACGCTGAAACGTGGTTGATTGACTGTGGAGAAGGAACGCAGCATACCATTCTGCATAGCAGAATTCGCCCGGGACGCATCACCAAAATACTAATCACACATCTACATGGAGACCATATATTTGGTCTCCCCGGATTGCTATGCAGTCGTGCTATGCATAACGCAGCGAAGCCACTCACCATCTATGGCCCTGCGGGCATAGCAGATTATATTCGCAGCACACTGAATAGCTCATTCAGCTACCTAACATACCCACTGGACATAATCGAACACACTGATAACGCAAGCCTATATAGCGAACAGGATTACAGTATCTACGCCTTCCCACTTGATCATGCCGTTCCTTCCTATGGCTATCGTATTGAAGAACACACACGGCAAAATATCCTGAATAGCGCGGCACTACAAAAAGCAGGAATACCCGCGGGGCCACTATATCAACGCTTAAAAAACGGCGAAAATATCACGCTTTCAGATGGACGTATGCTACACGCTGCGGATTACCTTATGCCCGCACCACGAGGGCGACAGATTGTTATCTTTGGTGATACTCGTTATCGCGGTGAACATGCTGATTATTGCCGCGAAGCCGATGTCTTAGTACACGAAGCAACCTTTGCCGAGAGCGAAGCAGCACTTGCCGAAAAACGGCATCACAGTACAGCCAACCAAGCTGCAACACTTGCGCGAGATGCTAATGTTAAAGCGCTATACCTTACCCATATCAGCGCACGCTATAGTGATGACGAGGCGACTGCTTTCACAACCGAAGCACGCCGCGTCTTTGCCAACACACAATTGGCGCATGACGGCCTAATTGTAGAAATACCGCGATAGACAATAATATTTACCTATTTTCTAACCTAGATTACTGAAGATAACATCTTTTACTTAGTGGGCTAACGATCCAGCCTTTTAAGTTTCCACTAAAAAAAGTTTTCTCCAAATACAGTACGTATCTCTGATATTTTTATCAGAAAAATTATCTTTTTTCCCGCTTTCCAAATAAAGTGGCTGTGATGGAAGCCCATAAAGTTAGAATATTCTTATCTATTTAATTTAATATATACGCTTTGTAACGACGATAAGGATATCTTGATGGCACAGATTCTTACACCACTACGCAAAAACGGCATGACTATCGGTGAACAGCGCTTTGTTGCACTACTGCAAAAGCATCTCGATGACCATTATCTTGTGTGGTACAACATTGCCAGCCCTGGAAAACACAGCCGATATCCTGATTTTATAATTTTCCACGCCAAATACGGACTATGGTGCTTGGAAATTAAAGACTGGCATATGAAAAGTATTAAAGGAATGAATAAAGAAAGCGTCACGCTTGATAAAGATGAACAGAGCATTCAAGTAACGCATCCGCTGCAACAAGCAAGATCTAGTTGCTTTCCTTTCATCAACAATATGTTAAAAGACCGTTATTTGCGTCAGTCAGAAGGAAGATATCAAGGAAAGCTGCTCTTTCCATGGGGCTTTGGCGTTGTAATGAGTAATTGGCAACGAAAAAGCATCAAGAAAGAAACACAAACGTTACTCGAAGCTTGCTTCCCGCCATCGCTAACTTGGTATAAAGAAGATCTTCTGGAAAACAGGCTTAGTCGTCACGAATTTATCAGCAAATTACACAATATGCTGCCCTATAGATTCCCAACGAATCTTACTACAGCACAAGTAAAGCGCGTACGGGCTCATATTTTCCCCGAATGTGTAATTAGAGGGCAAGAGTAACTGTTTAATGAAGCCCCGACTTTTGCCGATGTCGTAGAAATCATGGACAACGCACAAGAACAGCTAGCACGTAGCTTGGGCGATGGACATCGCGTTATTCATGGTGTTGCAGGTTCAGGTAAAACACTTATTCTACAGTACCGTGCGAAAGAATTAGCTGCCGAAAATGACAGTGATAAACCGATTCTTGTGATTTGTTTTAATATCCTGCTTGCCCGTATTCTCGCATCACGCCTTAAAAATAACAGAATTGAGGTTTTACACTTTCATGATTGGTGTAAATTACAGAAAGAACGCTATCAGTTGAAAGTCATATCTGGTGAAGAAAACTATCCTGAACGCTTAGCGGCTACTATTTGTGCGGCTGTAGAAGACGGTACGATAGCAGCTGAACAATACCACGCCGTTCTCATTGATGAAGGACATGATATGGCTGCCGATTGGTTACGCGCATTAGCAAAAATGCCTGATAGTAAGCATGAACGACTATTACTCCTCTATGATGACGCCCAAACGCTTTACCCCAACCGACATGGAATCGGCTTTACACTATCTTCTGTTGGCATTAAAGCACCTGGCCGTACCCGAATTCTGCACACAAACTACCGTAATAGCAAAGAAATCCATGAATATGCGATGCGTTTCATTCATCACTTCCTAAGCGATACGCCAATTGCTACAGAACAACCATTCAATCCTTTCAATCTAGATGAGCAAGTACTATCTATAACGTCATCCCCTATTAGCGATGATGCCATTCCCATGGTAGCTTCTCAAAGCGGAGGCGGATATGCGGGTATAGAACCGCAGTATTATCGCGCCACAAGTCGTAAAGATGAAATCGGTCATATCATCAAAATGATTCATACATGGAAACAAGAAGGAGCAGCATATGGTGATATTGCTGTTTTGTGTTATACGAAGCATTATGGACAAGAACTCGTACAAGAACTGCAAGAAGCCGCATTACCCATGCAAAATCTTATTGAAAAAACAGGGCGTGAACAATACGCTCCAGAGCGCGATAAACTGAACCTCTGCACACTACATAGCAGCAAAGGCGGTGAATTTCACCGCGTCATTATCGCGGGAATTGATACGTTACCAGACAAAAAAGAACAGCAGGAAGCGTCAGCGCGCCTGATTTATGTGGGTATTACACGCGCACAGAACCATTTACTCCTCACAGCTGCGGCCGACAATACCTTTACGGCATTGCTCCACACAACGTCCGAATAACCGACCTACAAACATTTTTGAATGTCAGAATGCTGGAGGATTTATCTTCAATAATGAGCGTTCCAACATTTGGGTAGACATACTCATTTTCCGCATCAAGAAATAGAGACCTGTGCAAAACCCTCCATCTCATCCACTCATTCATTTTTCAACACAAAT
>JAUMZX010000114.1 GCA_030527905.1 Cardiobacteriaceae bacterium | reverse complement strand
CAGGCTCATTTGTGTTGAAAAATGAATGAGTAGATGAGTTGGAGGGTTTTGCACAGGTCTCAAATTTTCTATTTAAAGGTGACAGTCTCAACACCATACAAAACAGAACTCATTTTTATCTAAAGTTGCAATATCAATGTCGTATGAAAACAGGGATTTTTAGAATAATCCGCTGATATTACCGTAAGCATCCACATCAATATGTTCTGATGCAGGGACTTTAGGGAGACCAGGCATTTTCATGATATTCCCTGTAATCGCAATAGCAAAGCCAGCGCCTGCGGATAGCTGTACTTCGCGGATGTGTAGGGTAAATCCCTGTGGGCATCCTAGCGCTTTTGGATCATCTGAAAGTGAGTATTGGGTTTTGGCCATGCAGATAGGAAGGTGTCCGTAACCCAGTTTTTCCAGCTCACTAAGCGTTTTTGCAGCTTCATCGCTCAGTACGATATCTTTAGCGCCGTAGATGGTTTGCGCGATGGTACGAATTTTTTCCAAGAGCGTTTTGTCATTTGCATAGAGTGGCGCAAACCGGTTATTTTCTTGTTCAATGGCAGTAAGAACGGTTTCAGCCAATGCGGCGCCTCCTTTTCCACCGTGTGCCCAAACTTCGCATAGTGCTACTTTGGCGCCATGTGCTGCACAGGTTTTTTCTATAAGTTGGAGTTCGGCATCACTGTCGCTATTGAAGCGGTTGATGGCAACAACCACAGGCAGGCCAAAGGCATTTTTCAGGTTATCGATGTGTTTAAGGAGGTTAGGTAGTCCTTTTTCTAATGCGGCTAGGTTTTCGTTGGTCAGTGCATCTTTGACAATACCGCCGTTGTATTTTAGGGCGCGTACGGTAGCAACGATGACGGCACAGGCAGGGGTAAGTCCCGCTTGTCGGCATTTGATGTCGCAGAATTTTTCTGCGCCAAGGTCCGCGCCAAATCCAGCTTCTGTAACCGTGTAATCGCTCAGGGAAAGTGCTGTTCGCGTGGCGATGAGGCTATTACAGCCGTGCGCTATATTAGCAAAGGGACCGCCATGTACAAAAGCAGGTGTGCCGTCTATGCTTTGTACGAGGTTGGGTTTGATGGCGTCTTTGAGTAGTGCCGCCATCGCTCCTTCAGCTTTTAGGTCGCGAGCGTAAACAGGTTCGCCACTTTTTTTCCAAGCTACGATCATGTTGCCCAATCGTTTTTTCAAATCGTTGAGATCGCTGGCGAGGCAGAATACGGCCATGACTTCGCTGGCAACGGTGATGTCGAAGCCATCGGGACGTAAGGTTCCATCAACACTTTTTCCGTTACCACTGATGATGTGGCGTAATTGACGGTCATTCATGTCAAGCGCGCGACGCCAAAGGATACGTTTGGGATCAATGTTAAGGCTATTGCCGTGGTGGATGTGATTGTCAATGAGCGCCGCAAGCAAGTTAGCCGCGGCGCCAATAGCGTGCATATCGCCGGTAAAATGCAGGTTGATGTCCTCCATGGGCAGTACTTGAGCATAACCACCACCGGCCGCACCGCCTTTGATGCCGAAAACTGGGCCAAGTGAGGGTTCGCGCATGGCAATAACGGCACGTTTTCCTAGGTGGTTGAGCGCATCGGCAAGTCCTATGGTGACGGTTGTTTTTCCTTCTCCCGCAGGTGTGGGGTTGATGGCGGTGACAAGGATGAGTTTGCCAAGGCGTTCGCTATTCTGAGGCGCAATTTTGGCTTTATATTTTCCGTAGTGTTCGAGTTGGTCGGGCGTGATGCCAAGTTTGGCTGCAATGTTGCTGATAGGCTGGATGGTTGCTTGGCGAGCTATTTCTGCATCTGTCATGGTCTTTTTCCTCATGTGTAAGGTTGAAGGCTTTTCCAGTCTCCTCTTCTTCACGCGCTTTCTGCGGATTCAGCGAAGATTGGGAGAGCATAGCAAATATAGCGGAGATTAGGTATGCGATGTGTTGGTTCAGGCAGATATGTTGCAATACGGTACGGATGGTTTAGTCGCGATAGGGTCAGGCAGTGATGATGGGTATTAGGATGCTGAATACCCTTAATGGGCACGAATATATAAGGGCATGGGTACGCAAAATACCTGATGAGATTTTGCAAATAATTTTAAGCAAGAGGTGTAAACCATATGCTGATTTCTAATCACCGATTCAGATACCTTTTTCTGTTGTTCTAATAGCTTTATATGGATATGAAAAATAGTAGATTCCACACGTAATGAAAATAGAATTTCATTTTTTGTATGGGGGCTGAGAGACAGTTAATCAGCACGCTTTTTTCTAGGCGAACAAGGGTGAAGCATTATGATGGGATTGTGCGTTAAGCCTATGCTTGGTTATTGGTTGGTAGCGTGCTGTTTGTCAGTAGGATGTTAGTTGCGTGTTGGTGGAAGGGACCATAGTTTTTCTAGTGCGTAAAGCTCACGGGTTTCTGGTCGCATAATGTGAACAATAATGTCACCTAAATCAACCAATACCCAGTCACGGCTGTCTTCGCCTTCGATGCCGAGCGGCAGATAGCCGGCAGCTTTGCAGTCATCATGAATTTTGCCAGCAAGTGCGTGTAGGTGTCGGTCAGAGGTACCACTGGCAACAATCATGTAGTCGGCGATGTCGGTTTTGCCAGCAAGGTCGATACATTGGATATCGACGGCTTTAAGGTCTTCAAGGCTATTCTGAACGATATGTTTGAGTTGATTCGTGTCCATAGTGTTTTATGTTGGGTTAGAAGTTGATAAGTGGGCTGTAGGGCGGTAAATAGGCAATCATGATGTAGAGGATGCCAAAATTCGCTAGGATACTTGCCCAGAAGAATGCGCGGAAGCGCTTTTGATTGAGTTTGTGACGTAGGAGCGGTCGAGCAATGAGCACGCCCGGCCAACCGCCGACGAGGCTGATGAGATGTAAGGTAGTATTCGGGATACGTTGTTTGCCATCTTCGGCTGCGCGCTTGTCGTAGCTGTAAAGTGCGACAGCTGCGATACTAGCAAAGGCACTAATGATAGCGAGTGGTAATGAGAGGAGGGTTAATGTGAGGAAGTAGATAACATCAAGCACCGCGTAGATATACCCTTCCGCCTTTTTCGGTTTGCTGTGGTCTGCGATGTCATAGATCCCTTCCTCAAGAATGGCATGCTCGTGTTCGCGCAAAAGCACACGGGTTGCTTGCCAACCGTCTTTTTGTCCGGGGACTGCCAGCAAGGTGACCGCAGTATCCACTGCGGGGCGACGGTGATGGTAGGCGAAACTGCTGATATGAAAAAAGAGGTTTTCATGGCCTGGGATGATCTGGATGAATCCGTAGCCCTTTTCGTCATTCCAATTAATGATACGTCCCTGGTAAGGATGACCAGTTTCCAGTTCTAGTGGGATTCTGCGTTTTTTGCGGGATGGTACGTAGCTCATGCGGATTGTTGTTGGGCGCGGAAAAGGAAGTGTTGTTTTAAAGTGTACCAGTAATCGCCGTGTTCTGCGCCTTTTGTAATACGATCAAGCTTTGCGGCCAGATGGAGCTGATTGCGCAGTTGAACACGGTTGTGTTTATGTAAGGCATTTTGATAGTGGCGTTGTTGGGTTTCCATAATTTTGTATTGTTTGAATAGCGCATTATGCTGATTGGGGGCAAGCGGTGCTAATCCCAATAGAAGGCTACTGTCGCGTTGTAATAGCCAAGTGATGAGCGTAACGTCTCGTGGATTTTCGCTTTGTAGGCGATTGGCAATATGTAATGCCTTGAGCCAGTCTGCATTAAGAATCGCATTCTCCAGCGAGAAGGTGCTGAATTGTGAGAAGTCATCCAGAATTTCGGCAAGCAAGGTGTCGTCAATAATGTTTTGCGATTGTGGATGGATGCGAAGGCGTTCTATCGCTTGTTTAGCAGCAAGTAAATTACCCTGACAGTTGGTGAGTAGGCGTTCATAAGCGGTTTCAGTTAAGCGAATTTGAGCCGCATGTAGTCGTTGGTCGATTTGTTTAGTAAACTGCGGAGGGTAAAGGGTTTTGCTTTCAATGCTTAGATTGCCACGTGCGAAGAGCGCTTTGTACCATGAGGCGGTGTAGGGTTTTTCTAAATTGGGTGCGAAGATGATGAGCCTGTTGTTTTCCATACGAAAGTCGGCGAGGTTACGCAAAGCATCGCTGGTTTCCTTATCGGCTTTTTTTTGTTCAAAATAGTATTCAAGGAGGCGTTTATTAGCAAAGAGGGAAGGCGTTTCCAGTTCACTGATGAGACGGTCAATCCGGTTATCACTATGAATCCATTGGCGTTCTGTGTAGCCATCACTACGGGCGCGAATACGGGCGGCGTCTAGTGCTTCGGCGTTGAGCACAGGTTCACTACCATAGATAAGGGTTATGGCGGGTAGTGGGTGTTGTTTGAAATGAAAAACGGTATCTGTTGCAGCGAGGTTCATCGGATAACTGCATTGAGGTAGCGCACGAGTTTATCAGCATTGTCGCGTGCAAGTTGTTGGTGTGTTTCGATTTCTTCTTGGCTACTTCCAAGATAAGTGTTGCTGCGATAGCGGATATTGCTACGACTGGTAAAAGTCTGGTTGCCTAAGACTTTCCCGTTTTCTTCTATTTCTGCACGGAAACTGTCATATAGTTCGATTTCTCGGATGTTGCCACTGCCACCAATCGCCGTACGAATGCGTTGGTGGTCAATGTCGCTGATGCGGACATGGATGGCTGCACTATCACTGATAGTGATATTTTGCTGTTGCAGGGTGGTGCGTATTGTATTGGCAAGCTCGTTCTCTTCATTTGGGATGCTCAAGCTTAGTGTTTGTAGGCGCGAGTTGCTCAACGACGTTCCTTTGAGATGGAAACCGCAGGCAGCAAAGCAAAGAGGAGCAACAATGATAAAGAAGTGGCGTCTGTTCATAGAAGTAGCGAGTCAATAAGTAGACAAATTGTAACAGATTTAGCTGTTTTTCCCGAATCTATCCAGCTTTCTCTTTCCACTCTGCTTGTTGTTTGCTGAACGCAGATTTAGCAACATTTATGCGTTAGATACGATGTGATGAGCGTTAGTTGCAGGGGAGCACTTTTATGGCAAGTCCGCCACGCGAGGTTTCTCGATATTTGGTATTCATGTCACGCCCCGTTTCATACATGGTTTCGATGACTTTATCGAGGGTAACGCGCGGTGCAGTGGTGCGGCGTAATGCCATGCGACTGGCGTTAATCGCTTTGACAGCACCAATAGCGTTACGTTCAATGCAAGGGACTTGGACTTGACCGCCAACAGGGTCACAAGTGAGACCAAGGTTATGCTCCATGCCAATTTCGGCGGCAATACAAACTTGTTCGGGTGTGCCACCCATGATTTCGGTGAGCCCTGCTGCTGCCATGGAACAAGCAACGCCAACTTCGCCTTGGCAACCCACTTCAGCACCAGAGATGGAAGCGTTCATTTTGTAAAGCGAACCTATCAAGCTGGTTGTCAGTAAGTAACGCTCAATCGTTTCTGCTGTTAGCGGGACGATAAACTTATCGTAGTAAGCGAGTACAGCGGGAACAATGCCGCAAGCACCATTGGTAGGTGCGGTAACGACACGACCTCCCGCTGCATTTTCTTCATTCACGGCAAGCGCAAAGAGGTTAACCCAATCAATAATTTCCATAGGATCGCGCAAAGGTTTCTGTCCTTCTAAGGAGCGGTGTAGCGCACAAGCACGACGCGGCACTTTCAATGGACCTGGTAGTAATCCTTCAGCATACATACCCCGAGTAATGCAATCTGCCATGGTCTGCCAGATGCGCTGTAAATATTCTGACAAAGTGGCTTCGTCATACAACGCCAGCTCATTACGTTTGGCAACACTAGAAAAAGGCAGCCCAGATTCACGGCAATGGTGCAGGAGGTCTTCTGCATTTTTGTAGGGAAAGGGGATTTCAACAGCGTAGTCGTTATTCATGCCGAAATGCTCTGCATCAACAATAAAGCCACCGCCAATAGAGTAATAGGTTTTACTTAGTAGCAATACATCATTGGCGTAAGCGTTGAGGGTCATGCCGTTTTCATGTAGTGGTAGAAAGTTATGATGAAAAGGCATGTCTTCTTGATAATCAAAGGCGATGCATTTACTCTGATTGGGATTGGCTTCATTCAGCGTGAGCTGATGTGTTGTTTTGACCGCTGCAATCGCTTGTGGAATATATTCGATATCCACACTGTCTGGATGATATCCCATCAAGCCAAGCAGAATCGCGATATCGGTGTTGTGTCCACGGCCGGTAAGAGAAAGAGAACCATAAACATCGGCGCGTATGCGGTCTGTGCGCATCAAAAGATTGTGTGCCAGTAGATCATCAATGAATTGCCGTCCGGCTTTCATTGGCCCGACTGTGTGTGAGCTTGAAGGACCAATACCAATTTTATACATAGCAAAAACGCTAATCATATTGTTCTCCTGAAAATTCTCATACACCGCGAGTCAAGTTGCTATGTTACCTGTTGTAACGCTGAAAATGTTTATACGTTGGCTAAAAATTTTTTTGCGATTCCGGCATCCTAAATAAACTTTTCTCAATGCGTTAAAAGTATCAGCGTTCCATTTTGAGACCTTTGCAAAAGGTACCCAAACCGCTTGCATTACCCCGACATCCACAA
>JAUMZX010000113.1 GCA_030527905.1 Cardiobacteriaceae bacterium | reverse complement strand
AATTTATAGCGCCTTAATAAACAATAATCTATAAAGAATCTTATATATTGTAAGGCGCTATAAATTTTATTTATGTCAATTTTACCTATAAACTTTCTATAAAATAAAAGGAACCAATCTAATACAGCTCCTTATTAAATATTAGAATTACACGCAAACTATCCAATTACCTCTTAAGAACAATTAGAAGTTTAATCTTTTCTCATTACGGCAAAAGATGGCGCCTTACGTTTTTCTATCTTACTGATAGATTGCGTTTCTAATACATTCCTCTCTAATCTTAGATCAGTTGAAATTAAAGCAGATAGTTCATCCAGCGCTTGTCTATATACTTTTCGTTTAAAATGAACTACTTTATTCGGCGGTGAAAAATAATCAATCCAGCACCATTCATCAAATTCAGGAGGTTGGCTAGACGCATTAAGATTAACTACCATATCATCACTTTCTAGCCTTAGTAAAAACCATTTTTGTTTCTGACCAATACATTGAACCATCCCTGGTCGACGACGTCTACGATAACGTACTGGCAATCGATAATAAAGCCAATTCATAGTTTCACCAAGTAATGTAACGTCTGTCGGCAGTAATCCCGTTTCCTCGAACAACTCACGCCACATAGCTTGCTCACTCGATTCACCCGCATTGATACCGCCTTGAGGGAATTGCCAAGAATCCTGACCGCTACGCCTGCCCCAAAAAGCCTGATTTCGCTCATTAAGCAGCACGATACCTACATTAAAGCGGTACCCTTGTGCATCAAAGATATTGTTATCAAAATGTTCGTTGTCCATGTCAATATTGTTTCACAAGCGCTGCCGTTGCACAACGTATTGCAGAAGAAAAAGGTTTGACTACTGCTCCACTTCAGATTAAATTAGAAAACTAAATAGTAATTTTTATTATCTTTATGTACGTTTGTATTTGCCAAGGTATTACTGAAAAGCAAATCATTAATGCTATTAAGCAAGGGGAAGATAGTATTGAGGCCATTAGCAATACATTAGGCGCTGGTCTTTGCTGCGGTCGGTGCGTAGAAAGCATTGGCTCATTAGTTAATGAACATGCCAAACCAACTGTATATCACGCAGCATAAAATCTCTCGCGTAATACGGAAGATGAGAGACAGATTTGTTATAACTGTAGCGCTTCTCTTACTTATTGAAAAACAAATACATAATATTTGTAATTCTACATAATAAAAACCCGTTTAAGTGCTCTCAAACGGGTTTCATCCATAGACTAAGAATATTCTCTATCTTTTTAACTCATCAATACAAGGAAATATCATCATATAAACTAATAGAACATTAGATGATAAAAACGGATAAATATTTTAACTTATAGAATAATTTCTTAAATTCATCATGTTGCCCAACCAGTTTAATCATCATCGTCTTCTTCAGAAAAATCATCCCTCAGTTTCTTACGCCCAAACGTATCTTCTTCTCCTTTTATCAACCTATTGATGTTACTGCGATGTCTATAGAATAGTATTGCAACGATAATAAATGTTGCTAGTCGCATCCATTCACCCGGCGCATAAAAAATTGAGGCAAGAGCTACTACTCCAGCAGCAACTAAGGCTGATAACGAAGAAATTTTCGTATTAAAAAATACAGCCCCCCATATCCCTGCACCAATTACAGCTACGACTGGATTCCACGCTAACAACACGCCAAAAGCGGTGGCAACACCTTTTCCTCCCTGTAGATTAAAAAAGATGGGGTAAAGATGGCCTAGAAAAGCTCCTAATCCAGCTAAAATAATAGTTAAATCATCTACTCCTCCAGGGAAAAAACGTCGCAAAATATAAAAAACGACAACAGGAATAAATCCCTTTAAAGAGTCTCCCAATAGCGTGATTGCAGCAGCCTTTTCTCCAGCAATACGAAGTACATTGGTAGCACCGGGATTACCCGATCCTAAAGTTCGAGGATCACCAAATCCCATTGCACGACAGACTATAACCGCTGAAGATAACGACCCGCATATATAGCCGGCGAAAGCCCCAAAAATCCAGAAAAGAAGATGTTGCATAAAACCCCCTGAATGCGATAATTCCCGTTTTCTGGCTCGTAAACCTTAATTCATGCAAGACATTATTTACATCCATGCAATAAAAGTTCGAACCGTTATCGGTATTCTGCCTCATGAACGTATTATGAAGCAAACTCTAATCATTAATTGCGAGCTCGGCACTGATACGCGTATCGCAGGAAACACAGATAATATTGAGCAGGCGCTAGACTACGCTGCCATTTGTGATTTCATTATAAGATTTGCCGATAAAAGTCATTATGGACTAATTGAAGCATTTGCAGAGAATCTTGTGACAGATCTATTCGCACATTTCCCTGCGAAAAGTATCCAACTGGATGTACAAAAACCTGGAGCACTTGAGGCAACACGCCATGTGGGGTTGCGCATCTATCGTGAGCGCAACTAACCTATTATAATGCCATTGTTTATGAAACTTACTCCCAGCATCTGGCCAAAACTACTCGCTGTTGCAGTGGGATTACTTCTTGGTGACCGTAGTGGCAGCATCATGAGTTACTGGTTCATACCAGAGATTATGCGACTAGAACTGTCGTGGCTGGATTACGCGGAAAAAATACCGCAACTACTGCGCTATGACTTTCCTCCAGGCAGTAGAATGACCATATTAAATGCTCGCTTTATCGGAGCCGTACTAGGCGCAACAACCGCCTTCATTCTCTATTATTTATACGAAAAAAGGAAAAAACATGTATAGAAAACACTATGCGGCAGATGTCACTGAAGCACTAGATGGACAAACCGTTAAAGTTGCTGGTTGGGTACATCGTCGACGCGACCACGGTGGCGTCATCTTCATTGATTTACGAGATCGCAGTGGTCTTGTGCAAATCGTCGTTGACCCAGATACTGCCGAAGCTTTTTCCCTTGCAGAACAAATTCGTAACGAATACTGTCTCTCCATAGAAGGCCGCGTTCGTTTGCGTCCTTCTGGCACCGAAAATACAGACATGGCAAGTGGTAAAATTGAAATATTAGGCAAAGTTCTTACCATCCTGTCAAAATCTGAAGCCCTTCCTTTCCAGCTTGACGAAGATAACGTCTCAGAAGAAGTACGTTTAAAAAACCGTACGATAGACCTACGTCGCGAGCAAATGCAGAAAAACCTTATCCTACGCAGCAAAGTAGCTTCTAGTTTGCGCCGTTACCTTGATGATCATGGTTTTATGGATATCGAGACACCTATGCTCACCAAAGCGACCCCGGAAGGTGCTCGCGACTATCTCGTGCCTTCACGTACTCACCCAGGAAAATTTTTCGCATTACCACAGTCGCCACAACTCTTCAAACAAATGCTGATGATGAGCGGCTTTGATCGCTACTATCAAATCGTACGCTGCTTCCGTGACGAAGACCTACGCGCCGATCGTCAGCCTGAATTTACCCAATTGGATATAGAAACCTCCTTCTTAGAAGAAGAAGACATAATGCAACTCATGGAAACCATGATTCGCAATATATTCAAAGAACATCTTGATGTTGAATTAGCCAACCCTTTCCCGCGTATGACATATCACGAGGCCATGCGCCGTTATGCTTCAGACAAACCTGATCTGCGTATTCCTCTTGAATTGATAGACATTGACGATCTTGTTAAAGACAGCGGTTTCAGCGTATTCGCTAACGTGGCAAAACAAGAGAATGGACGTATCGTCGCTTTAAAAATTCCTGGTGGAAATAAACTTACACGAAAAGAAATTGATGAATACACTGCGTACGTTGCCCGCTATGGCGCCAAAGGACTTGCCTACATTAAAGTCAATGACGCCAGCAAAGTTGAAGGACTACAATCTCCCATTGTTAAATTCCTGACCCGTGAAGGCGGAGCAGAAGGTGCTATTGCATTAGAAATTGTTAAACGTGTCGATGCAAAAAATGACGACCTTATTTTCTTCGGTGCAGACAAAGCTAGCGTTGTTAACGATGCCATTGGTGCATTGCGTATAAAAATTGGCCATGATCTGAACATGCTCACCAGCCCGTGGGCGCCTCTCTGGGTTGTTGACTTCCCTATGTTTGAATACGATGAAAAAGACAAACGTTGGTATTCCATGCATCACCCCTTTACTCAGCCCAAAACCGCCGATCTAAGCGAATTAGACACAAATCCGGGTAACGTTCTCTCACGCGCCTATGACATGGTCTTAAACGGCACAGAAGTCGGCGGTGGTTCTATCCGTATCCACCGCGAAGATATGCAGCAGCGCATTTTCCAAAGCCTTGGTATTGGAGAAGAAGAAGCAGAAGAAAAATTTGGATTTCTGCTTAACGCTTTAAAATATGGTTGCCCTCCTCATGGTGGTCTCGCCTTTGGACTGGATCGCCTCATCATGCTCATGGCTGGCGCCAAATCCATACGTGAAGTTATGGCATTTCCGAAGACACAAACCGCATGGTGCCCGCTTACTGATGCACCATCAGAGGCATCCGATGCACAGTTGAAAGAGCTACATATTAGGAAAAAAGAAAAACCAACGACTTAAGCTGCTATTGCTTTATAAAAGCTCCTATCTAAAGGGGCTTTTATAGCGAATCAAAAACAACTTACGGATAATAACTCTCTATCTTTATTCAACATACAATAATGTTGCTCCCTAAGATAGATGGATTATGTTGTGATTATGTATGAATACCAGCGAATATCTTATTTCTTGTGTTTATCATTAAATCTTATAGAACAGTAGAAGAGGTTAATGAAATAGATAATATGATTTAAAGCTGCTGCTCGCTTGATAGATACACTGTTACTATAAGATTCTGATTTTAATCCCTCATATCAATGCTAGATAAACAGAACCAATACATAATCACTAATCCGTCGATTCTATTCATTTCTATCTGTCCATTCTTATATAAATAAACTGGAACAAAGGAAAAATAGTAGATGATAAAGATGACAAAAAATGGGGAACCTAAAGCAGAGTAAATATAAAAAATTTACTAAAGAATATCAATCTATAACCCCACATTAGCAACGAAATAAAAACTATAATGATCGGAAAACCTATATTTAGGAAAAATCATGCGCCAAATTATCTTCGATACTGAAACAACAGGAATGAACTTCAATAGTCGCGACAAATCTGAGGGACATCGTATTATTGAAATTGGTTGTGTTGAGCTTATTGATCGCCGCCCAACTGAACATTATTTTCATCGTTTTATCAATCCTGAGCAGACCATAGAAGAAGACGCTATTCGGGTTCACGGCATTACGAACGAACGACTTGAAAAAGAGCCGACCTTCATTGAAATCTTACCGGATTTACTCGCCTACTTTGAAGGCGCAGACGAACTTATCGCTCATAACATGCCATTTGACCAATCCTTTTTAAACCGTGAATTTGAGAAGGCAGAACTGGGCTACAAATTAGAAGATAAGTTCAACCTCACGGACACGCTGAATCTTGCTCGTCGAAAAGTCGCACTAACCCGCTATAACCTTGATAGCCTCTGTAAATACTACGGTATTGATAATAGCAACCGTACCTTACACGGTGCATTGCTTGACTCGCAACTACTTGCTGAAGTCTATCTAAAATTAACAACAGAGCAGTCTGGTCTAGATTTTCAAACAATCTCAGGTAAAGAAGCGCAACAGAATCCTTCTCTAGCCAACCGTAACACGATTGCTGAAAGATCCCACCATGACTGGCTCAACATCAGTATCACAGAAGAAGAACGCACTGCACACCTTGCTATTCTTGAGAAAATTCGTCAATAAATGCGCATCAAAACTTGCTGTTATGCTCTTGCCAGCCTTATCAGTCTCTATTTTGGCGCAAGCTTTGTCTATGCCGTTATTTATCGTGGCGCAGCGCCTATCAGCGCATGGCTACTTGCGCTAGCTACTAGTCTAACGTTAGCCGCACTCCCTTGGTTATGGGTGCGCTTTCAATTGCACATATCCGCTAAAGAGCGGACAGGTAAGCCGCTATCTATCCAAGATCAGATGATTGCTCGGGCTTATGCCGATCTCGCTGCTTTACGTGAGAACGCTGTGCAATATCGAAGCCGTAGCAACAATGAGCGTATCGGCTTACTTCTAGAACAACTCTGTAACCACAGTGAAGCCTATTTACACGAACTGCATGGACACGAAGATAAAATTCGCGCCAATCGTTCATTACTTACCGTCTATCTTCCTGAGCTAGCACAAATCAGCCTACTTTATCTCCAGCTTCCTGTAACCGAAATTAGCGAACGTACTCGCCAACAACTATTAAAACTGATTGATGATACGCATCATCTGGTTCAAAACGGACATCAGAACCTACATGCACGTACCTTACATGATCTGGAAACACGCATGGAAGTGTTACGCGAACGCTTAGATGCTCAAGAGCGATAATAAAAACTGTTTTTTGTAAACATTTGACAATAGAAAATAAAGGTGTCATTATCATTATAAAAACACTTTACTTTCAATAGGTAGAAGTAAAAATACGACTTTATCTGTGAGAAAAATGCGCAGCAAAAGTGATGTTTTAATAAGGAGTAATATGTAGGAAATCGGAGCGTTGTTTACATTTTTGAGATTTGTTTGCTTTTAT
>JAUMZX010000112.1 GCA_030527905.1 Cardiobacteriaceae bacterium | reverse complement strand
GTATACATCTCTTGCACAATTAGATTATCGCACTTGCAATAACGGAGTCACGTACACCATGGTCTTTCATTGGTTTAAAAAACGAGAAAAAGAACAAACGGTTGATAAAAATTTATCTCTGCCAACAGAGGCGCACGAAATAAAAAAAGATATTGATATCAATGATGCAGATGGTTCTGTATCTACCATAGATAACCTAACCTATTCTGATGATGAGGAAATCACAACTACACATGAAGAAGCTCAAAATCAAGAAACAGTTTCCTTGTCGAACAACCAAGAACTTTCATCACCAACTCAAGAAAAACCTAAAAGCGAAGGTGGTTATTTTTCTCGGATTAGAAAAGGGCTAGCTAAAACACGGCATGGATTTGCTAATCTTTTCCTGGGAAAAAAAACGCTTGATCAAGACCTTATTGACGATTTGGAAACGCAGCTGCTAACAGCAGATGTTGGTATGGAAGTTACCAGCAAAATAATTAGCGCGGTGACACAGAAAATCGATCGTAAGGAGCTTAAGGATGTTGATGCTGTCAGAGCGGCAGTAGGTGATTATATGCAGCAAATCCTAGCGCCTTATGCAAAAAGTATTGATACTAGCATTGCAAAACCTTATGTTATCTTGATGACAGGCATTAATGGTGCTGGTAAAACAACAACCATTGGAAAATTGGCGCGTCATTATCAAAAAGAGGGTAAAAAGGTGATGCTGGCAGCAGGAGACACTTTTCGTGCGGCTGCCGTTGAACAACTGCAAACGTGGGGAGCGAGAAATAATATTCCCGTTATCGCCCAAGGGACAGGGGCTGATGCTGCCTCAGTCGCTTATGATGCACTACAAGCGGCTTCTGCTCATGGTGTAGATATATTAATTATTGATACAGCGGGTAGATTGCACACCCAAGACCATTTAATGGAAGAGTTGAAGAAAATTAAACGAGTTATTGGCAAAATTGATTCGGCCGCGCCTCACGAGACAATGCTTATTATAGATGCAGGTAACGGACAAAATGCGCTCCGGCAAGCCGAGCAATTTCATAAAGCCATGCAACTGAACAGTATCACGGTTACAAAGTTAGATGGCACAGCAAAAGGTGGAATTCTGTTTGCGATTAGTGAAAAACTGGCCATCCCTATCCGCTATATTGGCGTTGGTGAACAATTAGAAGACTTACGAGCCTTTAACGCACAGGAGTTCGTAAATGCTTTACTATATAATGAATAAAACAAGAATAAACGAATAAACAGATTTTTAAATATATATGGAGACACGATGACGACACAAGCTTTAGCTCTGAACCATAAAAATTGGCTTACGCCGAATACTGATATTGACCAATACATCGCTAAAGTAAGACAAATTCCACCACTAGATGCAGAGTCAGAACGTAAACTTGCAATTGCTTTACAAGAAACAAACGATATAAACGCTGCTCAGACATTAATTATTCATCATCTGAAATTTGTGGTGCATATAGCCCGTGGTTTTATTGGCTATGGCTTACCGTTGGACGATCTTATTCAAGAAGGTAATATTGGTTTAATGAAAGCGGTCAAACGATTTGAACCACAACGTGGCGTTCGTCTCGTATCATTCGCTGTTCATTGGATCAAAAGTGAGATTCATGAATATGTTATTCGTAATTGGCGCATGGTAAAAATCGCTACAACAAAAGCGCAACGTAAACTTTTTTTCAACCTGCGTAGTATGAAAAAAAGTATCGGTTGGCTAAATGAAGAAGAAGCTCGTGTTATTGCTGATGAGCTTAACGTTACTACAAAAGATGTTTTCGAAATGGAAAGTCGTATTCATGGTCAAGATATAGCCTTTGAATTAGGCGACAATGACGATGAAAATGATCATTTTAGTCCAGCTCAATGGTTAGCTGATAGTAGTATTGATCCAGCAGAGAGCGTAGCGCATACCGAACATGAAGACCTCATGCAAAATAAATTGGCTGAAGGACTGCAAACGCTAGACCCGCGCAGTCGTGCAATTGTTGAAGCACGTTGGTTAAATGAGGGTGATAAGGCGACTTTACAAACATTAGCCAGTGAATATAACGTGTCAGCAGAGAGAATTCGTCAGATTGAACAACAAGCTATGATTCAATTACGAAAACATATTGAAGACTAAATATATAGAGATAAAAACTAAATTTCTAATTTATATCTGTTTTTTGGTTAGATAAAATTTTTACTCATAACAAATCGTTTTTAGTAAACGAAGTTAGTTGCAGTAAAAAATAATTAACTTATAATTGAATTATTGAATAATAAATTAAAAACGGAGAAAAAACATGAGTGCACAAATTAAAAAAGCAGGTCTAAAGGTTACTGGGCCTCGGATGAAAATTCTTGAAATTATGGAGCGCGAGACAACTGATAATGATCGACATCTTAGCGCAGAGGATGTTTATAAAATCTTACTTAAAGCCGATGAAGATATTGGTTTAGCAACTGTATACCGAGTATTAACGCAATTTGAGCAAGCTGGCATACTTAAACGTCATAACTTTGAAGGTAACCATAGCGTTTTTGAAATTAACAATGGCGATCACCATAACCATTTAATTTGTGTGAAAACAGGCAAGGTTGTAGAATTTTATGATGATGCCATTGCCAAACGGATTAGAGAAGTTGCTCGCGAACATGGGTACGAATTAGAAGACCATAGTTTAATACTATATGGTGTTTACAATGAGGGCTTAGCCAAATAAACGCAAAGTATATGCGTTGATGAAATTATTGTATATGATTATTTTAAATCGCTAGAATGGGTTTCTGATCGTTCTAGCGATTTTTATATTAAACTAACTCGTAATTAAAAAGATAACTTATGGAAATAATTTTCATCTGCTATTTCTTATCTTCTCCCAAAGGTTTTTTATAAATTTATTTATTAAAAAGGGGCTTTTAATTATAAGAATATGTTAGAGGCCCGATAATATCAACGACCTATTTTATTTCTTCTGATATTTTCTATAGAGTGTAAAATTATGGACACTAACTATTTTTCTTATTCATATTTGTATAAAGAAGATGTGGGTCGTAGCCGTATTTATGAGGTTTCTGCCCACTTAGTAAATAAAGGGCTATGACGATCTAGCCCTAATTAAAATTTATATCAAGGCTAGATTAAAATAGAGCTAAATAAATTAGGGAATTAATAGATTTCATTTCTCAATAGAATGTGATTTTAGATTTAATTTTGAATGCTGCTTAGAAGAGAAAAAACTAGTTGGAAACATTACGTCTTTGGTATGGATATCAGAACTATATTTGATATAGCTCATGGTCCTTTAATAAGTTCTTATTAGAGCCTTGTTATTATAAACGCTATGATTTTGCTTTGATTTGAATAAGGATGTCATATAATTTCTTCTTGTATTTCAACTTCTTTTTGTTGATAGCGATGCCATGCTTCCATAACTGCCTTGACGACCGTAGCAAGCGGTATGGCGAAAAACACACCCCAGAATCCCCAGAGTCCACCAAAAATAAGAACAGCAATGATGATGGCAACAGGGTGGATATTAACGGCCTCAGAAAATATCAGTGGAACAAAGATATTTCCATCAATAATTTGTACTATAAAATATAATCCCGTTAACCAATAAAATTCAGGAGTTAGTCCGAATTGTACATAGGCAATAATAAGGACAGGAATAGTTGCAAGGGTCGCACCAATATAGGGAATAAGCACTGATAAACCGACCATAAAGCTGAGCAAGAGAGAGTACTGCAAGCCAAAGATATGCAAAGAGATAAAAGTTAGGAGCCAGACAACAAGGATCTCAGTAAATTTGCCGCGAATGTAATTCCCAATTTGAATATCGACTTCAGCCCAAATATCTTTAATAATCTCATGGTGTTTGGGTAAGAAGCGTGCTAGCCAGTTGATAATGAGTTTTTTATCTTTCAGAAAGAAGAAAGTAAGTAATGGTACCAGAATAGCGTAAACCAATACTTTTATGAGAACGAAAAGAGAGGTGAAAATTTTGCTAGAAAGGGTTTTACTGTAATTACCAATTTCGCTATTGATGTTTTCCAGAAGATTTTTAACGTCTGTTTCGCTAAATATGCTGGGAAATTTCTGGGGTAGTAATAGGATGTATTGTTGGACAAGATGAAAATAGTCAGGAAGCGCTATGATGAGTAATTTGGCCTGTGCGATGATATTAGGGATGAGCACAATGGTTAGATAAAGTATAGCCGTAATAAAGATTGTATAAACGAGGGTGACGGCAAGCATGCGACGTACACCAATACGTTCGAGTTTTGCGATAATGCCTTCAAGTAAGTAAGCAAGGCCAACAGAGAATATGACGGGGAATAGCCATTCGCCTAAGAAGTAGAAAATAGCGAGTAGGCTAATGCCAAAAGCAACTAATGCGACTAATGATGGGTTACTCAGAAAACGGCTAATAGGAGCCCAAAGAGAGGTGTTTTTCATGTTGACCTTAATTTAGAAGCAAAACAACACCCGCATTGGCGGGTGTTTTCTGAGAAAAATGATCGCTTGTTTAGGCAGTTCCTGTTGCCGTGTTATCTGGAGGCGCGGGCAGTAGATCCCCTTCTAACGCTTGTTCAGGATAGGCTGGTGTAATGCTTTGTCGATATGCAGCGAGCGCCGCTTCTGGCTGATTGCGTGCTTCCAATATTTGTGCATAGAGAGCGAAAGCTTCCTTTGTTTGATGCCGTTTTATCGCATCTTCTATGCTATGTAGCGCAGTATCGAAGTCTTTTGCCTTATAAGCGATAAGCGCTTTGGCGTAAAGGAAAATAGCATTGTTGATGTGTTTATTTTCCCACTGTGTCATATGGTTAAGCTGAGAACGAAAGTCAGCATGCCTAAGTTGACTGTATGCTTGGATAAGTTCGATATCTTGAGTTTGTCGGATTTCATCTGTAAGTAGTTTTTCTGCTTCTTCAGGATGGTCATTTTCTACAAGTGAACCGGCGTATTGCAGGAGCATTTCTTTGTCATGACGGATATCAGCAGGCAAATGTTTCCACGAATTCTCTAACTCATGTATGCTTTCTTTCTTGGCGCTGTCGTTCAACATGCCTTTAGCGTAGGTTTTTTTACGAGCTTCGAATTCACTAGCGGATAATTGCTGGCGTAGCGCAGGGAGTAATTGCCAAGCTTTCGCCCATTCTTTCTGTTTGGCGTAAGCCTCATCTAATAATGCTATGATTTTTGGATTACGCGGTTCTTCTTGGCGTAATTTTTCTAATAGATTTGCCGCTTTTTCGTACGCTTTATTTTGTATGTGTATTTCTGCTTCAGCTAAACGTGTAAGGTTACCTTGATGTTGACGGGCATCTTGTCGAGCGCGTAATAAGTAATGATCACGACGCGCTTTTGCATTTTGTTTGTTGGCAGCAATAGCAGCATTTTCATAGTAAATAATAGCGTCCAGCCCTAATGACTCTGCTAAGCGCCCGCCACGATGTAGGTCTTGTTCGGCTTGATGGTAGTGTCCTGCAAGAAGTTCAGCTAAGCCGCTTTTTAATAAACGATCCGCTTTGTTTTTTTTGCGTACCGCACTATTGCGGCTGAAAATTTCTGGGCTATGCCAAATGATGTGTAGCAGTTTTAAACCATAAAAAAGCACGCTGGCTGCGAGTAGTGAGAATAGTAGCCAAACAATCAAAGAAGTTTCAATATAATAGGTATCAGCTTTGAGAATGACACGTAGTGGGATAAGGTTGACTGAATAGCCAATAAGGCAGCATAGGCAAGCGAGAAGGAGGATCAATGTAATACGGATCATGATGTTATTCCTTAGCTGTTTGCTCAATTTTGCTAATTAAGCCGTTAATATCGGGAATTTGTTCGCCACTGTCTTTTAAGTTTTCCAGAGTGGTGAGGGCTGTGGCAACATCTGTATTTTCTGTATCAAAAAGGCGCTCAATTTGTGAACGGAGTTGATCAGCAGTAGCGCTATAGGTTGTGTAATCGTGTAGCTGTAAGGCATTGCGTGCATACGCTAGATCTAGCCGTAGGTTTTCTTTCAGGATCGTTTGTAAGGTCTCATTGGTTTTTATCCATGTAAGTCCAGCGTCGTCTATTTTGGTTACGGTTACTGTTTTTTCTAGAATGTTTTGTCCAACACCTTTTAAGCGAGCTTTCCAGTCAGCTGGCTTATTTTCTTTCTGCGGTGAGAGTAAGTTTAATGGGTTGGTGTTTTTGTATGGCCATGATGCTAATGATTTGATGATATTGTCTATTTTTGTTGTTGGTGCGGCTTGAGCAGCAAGGACGCTATATTCGGTACGTAGTTTGATTAATGCTTCTTGATACTGAGCATAATTTGATTGGTTGAGATTGAATAGGGTGAAGGTGTTGCTAGCTTGTCCGAGATAAGCTTGGGCAGCTTGATAATTTCCATCTTGTGCTGCAATTTGTGCCATTTTTAGGGCATTAATGAGCGGATATGGGTTAATGCTATTGCTACTTTGTGCCAGTGCATGTTCAATAAGCAATCGTTTTTCTTCAAGATTCTGGTCGATGTTTTTAGATTTTTCTTCGATTTCTTTTAGTGCAGCGCGGGCGTTTGCTTCACTTTTTTGTACAGCTGCAATTTCTTCACTTAGGTCTATTTTGGTTTCGCCTTGAGCG
>JAUMZX010000111.1 GCA_030527905.1 Cardiobacteriaceae bacterium | reverse complement strand
GTGCAGGTGCAAGAGGATGGGTTGCCAGTCGATGATGTGATTGATTTTGAGCAGCGGAAATCGGTCGATATGGCGGTTGATCATGGCGTGTGCGGTTTGCTGGAAGAAGCTGCTCATGGGGATGTTGTTTGAGTTGTGGATGTCGGGGTAATGTAAGCGGTTTGGGAACCTTTTGCAAAGGTCTCATTTTAAGAGCAATCGGATATAGCGCCAATAAAATTCTGGCGCAGTGTTTTCCTACGCCAGATTCTTTAAAATGTTTTAATATTAAAACCATCCTGCATATAGTGTGAGTACAAAGGCAACGATAGCAACCAGATAAAAAAAGTTACGGGTACGATTACCAATATGAATATGCAGATCGTGCAATACATAATAAAAACGATGCACACCATGCCATAGCATTGAGAAAACAATACCAGCCAGTACTAAATAGACAAATTTATTTGCTACAAAACCGTGAATACTTTGATAAAAATCTGATGAACTCCCCAACCAACCAAAAGGTAGCGCAATAGAAAGCGCAATTATAATTGGCGCAAGCGCAAGAGCTGCGATGGTTCCTCCAACAGAGAACAGTCCCCAGTAAACAGGTTTGAAATGCCGCAAGTGACGAATGTGCTGCAGATTAAAGCGTTTCCAATATTTTGAAGGGGCAAGGATTTTTTCATTCATGATAATCTCCTTATGCTAACCATGCGACAATAACAAGTAAAATGAAGAGTACCCCACCAAATGCTACCCAACTGCCACCAATTAATACTTTATCGGCAACAAAACGTTCTCCTTTCTGAATACGGATAGCCTTGGGCATAGCTTCAAACCAAGTTTTACTATTTAATAGTGCACCCACAATTCCTGCTAGATTAATCAGCAACATAATAGGGTTTTTTTGCCAAGCAATCCAACTAGCCCAGCTATCTGGGCTATTACTTAGCGAGGCGATGCCATAAAAAATATTTAGTGCTACAAGTGCTGTCGTGATACTGGTCAATTCGCGCAACATATACCATTGATAAAAACGATTCTCCATGTACCACTTATCAGGCTGCTGATGAATATAAGGTTTACGTGCCATTTTTATACCTCCTCAGTTTCCCTTTCCTTTATTTCCTTATCTTTATGCACAATATTTAGTGCCCAATAAGGGACAGCAGATGCTTTTACCTGTTGAATAGCTCCAGCAGGATCAACATGTTTTGGACATACCTCAGAACAAGCACCAACGAAAGTACATGGCCATACACCATTTTCATCATTTAGTGCATCAAAGCGCTGTTTGCTACCTTCATCTCTATTATCAAGATTATAGCGTTGTGCTAAAGAGATAGCTGCTGGCCCAAGGAAATCAGCATTGATACCAATTTGTGGGCATGCTTGATAACAAAGCATGCAGTTAATACACATAGTATATTGTTTAAATTTCGCAAGTTGCGCAGGGGTTTGCAGATATTCTTTTTCTGCTAGTGCGCGAGGATTCTTTGTAACAATAAAAGGACTCACGGCATTGAGCTTATCAATGAATGGTTCAAGATCGACAATCAAATCCTTTTCAATGGGGAACTGATCTAGCGCACCGATAGTAATCTCACCTACATCCGCAAATTCTCGGACAAAGGTTGAACACGCGAGTCTAGGCTGCCCATTGATAACCATGCCACAAGAACCACAGACCTCCATGCGACAGGACCAACGATACGCGATCTCAGGATCAAAATCGTCTTTGATAAGACCAAGAGCATCCAGGATAGACATCTCGGTAGTCCATTCAATCTCAAAAGGTTGTGCCCAAGGTTTTTCATCCACATCAGGACGATAACGCATTAAATTAATTCTAATTTTATTGCTCATAATGTATGTCTCTCAATGATTTGCTTTTTCTGCTTCCGCACCATATACCCGTTTTGCAGGTTGGGATTTCGTGATGAGAACTTCACTGTATGAAATTTCTGGTGCGTCTCCTTCTCTTCTAAAGGAAAGACTATGTTTAAGGAATTTATCATCATTACGCTCTGGATGATCAAGACGTTGATGCGCTCCTCGTGATTCAGTGCGTGCATCTGCGGAATAAATCATGGTTTCAGCCACATCAAGTAAATAGCCAAGTTCAATAGTGGTTAGCCAGTCAGTATTGAAGGTATCGCTATGATCCGTAACGCGAACATTCTTGTAACGTGCTTTAAGCTCTTTTAGTTTTGCTCTCGCACGTTCACAGTTTTCTGCACTTCGATAAATACCGATTTCATCATCCATCATAGTATTTAGTGCATGACGAATTTCGCTAGGTTTTTCCGTTCCATTAGTGCGATTCTTCAATTCAGCAAAAGGCTTCCAACTCTGTTCAGCCAGTGCTGCAAATTGTTCTTTGCTGAGATGATAACTCATAGTATTTGCATGTTTCCAAGCATCTTCTCCAGCAACTTTTCCGAAAACACAAAGCTCTGCCAAAGAATTAGAACCAAGACGGTTGGCACCGTGTAAACCAACAGACGAACATTCACCAATAGCAAAAAGACCTTTAATACGAGTCTCACAACGCGAATTAGTTTCGATTCCTCCCATCGTATAATGCATGGTTGGGCGCACTGGAATAGGTTCATGTACAGGGTCAACGCCAACAAACTTTTTAGCAAGCGAACAGATAAAAGGTAAACGCTCTTTTAGGTAGGCTTCACCAAGGTGACGTAAATCTAAATTAACAACATGGCCTTGTGGTGTTTCGACTGTCCGTCCCGCTTTCCATTCATGATAAAACGCCTGAGAAAGCCGATCACGCGGACCGAGCTCCATATATTTATTTTTAGGTTCTCCAATCGGTGTTTCTGGCCCCAGTCCATAATCTTGAAGGTATCGATAACCATCTTTGTTGGTCATAATACCGCCTTCACCACGGCAACCTTCTGTCATCAAAATGCCAGAACCAGGAAGACCTGTTGGGTGATATTGAACAAATTCCATATCACGAAGAGGGACACCATGGCGATAGGCGAGGGCCATACCATCCCCAGTAACAATGCCACCATTAGTATTGAAAGCAAAAACACGACCAGCTCCGCCTGTAGCAATAATCACAGATTTTGCTTGTACAGCACGTAAAACACCATTCTGAACATCGAAACAAAGTACTCCATGTAATTCACCATTTTCTTCAATTAAATCCAAGGCGAAGTGTTCGTCTAGTCGATGAATATTCGGAAATTGCAAAGAAGTTTGAAATAATGTGTGCAACATATGAAAACCACTTTTATCAGCGGCAAACCAAGTACGAGGTATCTTCATTCCTCCGAAACGACGAACATTAGCACGTCCATCAGGTAAGCGAGACCACGGACAGCCCCAATGCTCAAGCTGAATCATTTCTTCAGTGGCGTGTTCAACAAAGTATTGAACTACATCCTGCTCACATAGCCAATCTCCACCTGCGACCGTATCATTAAAATGGAAATCCAATGAGTCATCTTCACGTACGACGCCAGCCGATCCGCCTTCAGCAGCGACAGTATGACTACGCATCGGATAAACTTTAGAAATAAGGCTAACCCTTGCGTGAGGTGCGCTACGGGCAATTTCTATCGCTGCACGCAATCCGGCACCACCCGCACCAATGATTGCGACATCAGATTGAATAATATCCATGATGAAAAACCCCTTTTATATATGCTTTTAAATGTGGAACTGGGGATATTTTAACATGTATTATGAAACATGGATATCACAATTTAATATTTTTCTAATTAAAATAGTGGTTTATAAGAACTAAAGTGGTTCCGATTATATAGCTTTGTGAATTGACTGAAAAAAGTCAAACTCATCTAAAAAGATACACTTTGTTATTAGGAATCTGCGGGTTATTTACACTTTTTATTTCTCATTAGTTTGGACACAATCTTCATGAAATTCTAGTGAATTCTATAGCTTAAACAATAGTTTACAAATTGATATTCAATGCTGCCTCGCTATTCTCTACCACTGTTGAAGTAGACAGATTCAATCTGTATAAGAAGGGCATTGCACCAGCACATCTTCTTGTAAAGATTGTGCACTGAACTGTGATTCACCTCCATAAATCCCTGCATATAGCCCTATGGAGAAGTAGTAAATCCCAAAAACAAATACTCTCTGGTTTAGTGTTTCCGCTGATTTTTCAGCAAGGGTAAGCGTTTACGCTATCGATATGAAACATTTAGCCCGAGTTTGTATTTATGTGGCATCTAGTCGGGCGTTTGAAAGTATCTTCAAGTATTTTCTCCGTTTTAGCTAGGCGTTTTCTGATAGTTCTGTGGTATTTATTGATACTAGTGAAAAGAACAAACAGTAGCAGTCTTACTTTTCTGAAACGGTATAACGCCAAATTTTTGTCTGTGATACGGCTTCAACTCGGTTTTCTTGTGTACGTTCATTGACAACGTTCTCGCAAATGACTGCGAATAACACGATAAAAGTCTTACTATTCAATCACGCAAAGTAAAAATTTATTTACACCCACAAACCATCATAAAAATAACAAAATTACACATGTATTTTTAAAAAATAGAGTAAAATAAACAAAAAACAAATAGGAGACAACTGTGACTACACGCTTAGAACATGATCTTTTAGGTGAACGTGATGTTCCTGCGGAAGCTTATTACGGCATACAGACGTTGCGTGCTTCAGAAAATTTCAATATAACAGGAGTGCTGTTTCATCAATTCGATACCTTTATCAATGCTTTTGCACTAGTAAAAAAAGCAGCTGCATTAGCAAATCATGAGGTTGGTGCATTGGACGAGAAAATTAAAGATGCCATTTGCGCAGCATGCGATGAAATTCTTGCTGGAAAACTACATGATCAATTTATTGTTGACATGATTCAAGGTGGTGCAGGGACATCAACTAATATGAATGTTAATGAGGTGATTGCTAATCGTGCTTTAGAAATTTTAGGGCATAAAAAAGGTGAATACCAATACTGTCATCCAAACAACCACGTAAATCTGGCACAATCTACAAATGATGCCTACCCAACAGCATTACACCTTGCACTAGATAAATATGTCGAACGACTTATCAAGTCTCTTGAAATACTACGGGATAGCTTTTTGAAAAAGAGTCGAGAGTTTGGTGATAAGCTCAAGATGGGGCGTACCCATTTGCAAGATGCTGTACCAATGACGGCAGGGCAGGAATTTAACTCCTTCGCTACAATGGTTAACAAAGAGATCGAGCGATTACAAGATGCACGTAGAGGACTATACGAAATCAATATGGGAGCTACTGCGATTGGCACTGGCCTCAATGCACCGGCTGGCTATGCTGCTGCATGCGCGCGGTATATCGCGAATTTAAGTGGGAAACCATACCATACTGCTGTTGATCTTATTCAAGCGACTCAAGATACTAGCGCTTATGTTCATTTATCTGGTTGTCTTAGACTACTTGCTGTTCGTCTTTCAAAAATAGCTAATGACCTTCGTTTATTAAGTTCTGGTCCTCGTGCTGGATTAGCTAATTACCGCTTACCAGATAGACAACCTGGTAGCTCTATTATGCCAGGAAAAGTAAACCCTGTGATTCCTGAAGTTGTTAATCAAACCTGTTTCCATGTTATTGGCATTGACCACTCTATCGCTCTAGCAGCAGAAGCAGGACAGTTGCAACTTAATGTTTTTGAACCAGTTATTAGCTTTAATTTATTCACTGCTATGGTAATGTTATCACGTGCGTGCAGAACACTAGCGGAGAAATGTATTGACGGTATAGTACTCAATGAAGCTCATTGTCGCGATCAAGTACTTTCTAACATTGGTTTAGTGACGGCGTTGAATCCATACATTGGATATGAGAAATCAAGTTTTGTCGCTAAAAAAGCATTAAAAACTGGCGGAGCGGTTTACGATATCGTATTAGAAGAGGGCTATCTAAGCAAAGATAAATTGGATGAAATAATTGCTCCAGAAAATATGGTATATCCGAAATAACCAGGATATTATCTCAATAATAAATTGCAATGCACCGTTAATATTCATTATTACGGTGCATTTTTTATTATTCTAGTAAAATTCCTTGAATAGTTATAATTGATTTTGATTTAAAAGTAGTGCCCTAAGATAACGTCATTACTACTTATTCTTTGATGAGAGTAATAACAACTTTCGTATCATTTACAGCTTCGGCAGAAATATAATTTTTACCATTGAATTGAATAACATCTCCATCTTTCAACAAATGTTCTTCACTATCATTTAAAGTAACGCGAATTTGACCTTGTGTAACACAAAATATAACGTCATCACCTTCGTGATTATGTCTCTTTATATTCTCTCCTGCCTTTAATCTCTTCCGAACGACTGTTCCATGTTCATTAGTGAACACTTTACCAGTTTCATTCAAAATTTTACCTGCCATATCTCCAGATAAAGCAGGAAGTATTGTAGCAATCAGTGCTGCGCATAGTAGTTTCTTCATTATATTTACCTATATTGGAAATGGGGAAATATAATACCATACAACAAGTAAAATTATTCTCATTTCCAATAAATATCTTATCCTCATACTAGGATAATTACTCATTATTTTGCATTTTGTTTTACAGAACCTTTTCTTCGGTTTGAATCTTGGTAATATTTTTTGTTGCTAGCTTTTTTTGCGCCTAAATTCTTTTCTGTTGGTTTTCCATAACTCTTTCCTTGTAATCCTCGAAATTTCTTTTTAGGCTTACTTTTAGGCTTATTCAGAATTTTTGGTTCAAGACCAACGATACTGTGCTCATCAATTTTACGTTCTAAATAGCGTGTAATAGCCGAGAGTT
>JAUMZX010000110.1 GCA_030527905.1 Cardiobacteriaceae bacterium | reverse complement strand
AAAAATAAAAGCAAACAAATCTCAAAAATGTAAACAACGCTCCGACTTCCTACACTTTACTAGTCGTTTTGTTCCCCACTTCATTAATTTATTAAACGTTTTAGTGGCAGGTGGAAAATGCGGCATTTTGCTTTCAGTATTATGGATTCTTGTTGTGGCACGGATCATCCGTTTTTAGTTAGAGTTTTTATGGGGAATTTTCCTGAATTTTTATGCAAATGCTCGTTAATCATGAAGAAAAACAACCGTTGGCCGATTATGTTGAAAAAGCGTATCTGGATTACTCCATGTATGTCATTCTTGACCGCGCTTTGCCACATATCGGTGATGGTTTAAAGCCCGTACAGCGACGTATTATTTATGCGATGAGCGAACTCGGCTTGTCTTTCCAGTCAAAATACAAAAAATCGGCGCGTACAGTTGGCGATGTTATTGGTAAATATCATCCGCACGGTGATAGTGCGTGCTATGAAGCGATGGTATTGATGGCGCAAGGTTTTGCTTACCGTTATCCGTTGGTGGACGGACAAGGTAACTGGGGAAGTGCGGATGATCCAAAATCTTTTGCCGCAATGCGTTATACGGAAAGTCGTTTAACAGGGTATGCGAAGACTTTACTGACTGAGTTGGAACAAGGAACGGTCGAATGGGTGCCGAATTTCGATGGTACGATGAATGAGCCTGCTCGCTTGCCTGCTCGTTTACCAAACATCTTGCTCAATGGTGGAAGTGGGATTGCAGTTGGTATGGCGACGAATTTACTACCTCATAATTTAGGTGAAGTGGCTGCAGCCTGTCGGGCGTTACTGACCGATCCATTACTCACGGACGATGCCTTGATGCGCTATATTCCCGCGCCAGATTTTCCAACTGGAGGGGAACTTGTTTCCTCACGTGAAGAAGTGGCCGCTTTGTATCAAACAGGGCGAGGCGCTGTGCGCTTACGTGCAACTTGGCATAATGAAGATGGCAATATCGTGATTGATCAATTGCCTTATCAGGTTTCCGGCAGCAAGATACAAGAGCAGATTGCCAAACAGATGCAGGCGAAAAAACTGGCTTGGTTAGAGGACTTGCGTGATGAATCTGATCATGAAAACCCTATTCGTCTCGTCTTGGTACCGCGTTCAAATCGCGTAGATAGCGAGCGCTTAATGCAACACCTTTTTGCAACCACTGATTTGGAAAAACGCTATAGCGCGCAGATGAATATGATTGGTTTGGATGGCAAACCACAGGTGAAAAATCTCGGGCAGATTTTACGAGAATGGTTGATTTTCCGTGAAAATACCGTGCGTCGCCGTTTAAATCATCGCTTACAGGCAGTCAATGAAAGGCTGCATATTCTGCAAGGTTTGTTGGCGACCTTTCTCAATTTAGATGAAGTTATTCGTATTATTCGCGAGGAAGACGAACCTCGTGCAGTATTAATGGCGACTTTTCACCTTAGTGAAGCGCAAGCAGAAGCCATTCTCAATACGCGTTTGCGACATCTTGCCCGTCTGGAAGAAATGCAAATTCGTGCGGAACAGGAAAAATTGATGGCAGAGCAGTCGCATCTTGAAATGTTATTAGGCAGCCGTGAACGTTTGCTTGCGCTAATTTCTGATGAATTGGCAGCAGATGCGGAAGCCTACGGAGATGCAAGGAGGACAGTCATCGTTGAGCGTGCTGCTGCTATTGCCTTGGACGAGAGCGAGTTGACGCCGAGTGAGGCGGTTACACTGGTGATTTCCCAAATGGGCTGGATACGCAGCGGAAAAGGACACAATCTTGATGGTGCGGCACTCAACTATAAAACGGGCGATGCCTACCTCACACAAATTGCAGGGCGCAGCAATCAACAGGCTTGCTTATTAGCTGATAATGGACGCGCTTATACGCTGGCATTACATGGCCTCCCTTCAGCGCGCAGTTATGGCGAACCGTTGAGTAGTAGCCTGAGTATTGATGCCGATGCGCATATTATTGCCGCAGCTATTATTGAAGAAACGCGTCGTTATCTTCTTGCCGCCGATAATGGCTATGGTTTTATCATTGCGGGTAGTGAACTCATGAGCAAAACGAAAACCGGTAAAACCCTTATCACCCTGGGAACAGGTAGCAAGGCGATTAAACTACAAGTTCTGCCGTTACAAGCTGAGGTGGACATTATCGCCATTAGCAATGAAGGACGTTGTGTGTTGATTGCGGCGGATGAGCTGCCGGAACTTGGAAAAGGAAAGGGCAGTCAAATTCTCGGTATCAGCAAAAAAACTTTTGATAACGATGGGATTCGACTGACGCATATCGCAGCATTACCGCGTGGTAGCGCGATAATGCTCTACAGTGGTAAGCAGAAGATGACCATTAAAGCGGACGAGCGCGATAACTACCTTGTTGCCCGTGGACATAAAGGGCATTGGTTGCCGAAAGGTTATCGACGCGTTGAATACATTGAAATCTCTGCACCCTCTGTGGATTCAGAGGACAAAGTATGAAAACCTTACCCTTGCCGACGCTTGATGAAACTTTCGATACTTTTTTACTGTGGTTGAAACCGCTAGTTGACGAAAAAGTACTAGCGCACACAGAAAAAGCGTTGAAAGATTTTCGCTATCTTGAAGCGCCTAAATTACAGCGTTTGCTTGAACAGCGGGCTGACCTTGCCGCACCGGATTCATGGCTCATTGACTATTGGCGCACTTTGCGGCTTTCTAACCGTGGTAGTTTGCCGCTTTCTGGCAATCAGGCCGTTAAAATTGACTGGAAGGCGCCGCAACGAGGGTTAAAGCGGGTTTCTCATTTTGTGCATGCCTTGGCACGCGTACACCATGCCTACTATAAAAATCAAGAATTAGGGGGCGATGGCAACATTTGCCGCGAGCAATGGAAAATTCTTTTAGGTGCGGCACGGCGTCCACTGGCTACGGAAGATGAATATATCTTTAATACAAATGAAAAGGCATGCCATATTATCGTGATGTATCGCGGGCATGGTTGGGCGATGGATATTCTCGACAAAAAAGAGGGTATTGCTTCGCCGGCGCAAATCGAAAATGTTTTGTACGACCTCATTCATAGCGAACCCGCTACGCCGGATTTACCTTTTGCGGCACCGAGCGCGTTTCCGAATGCACAGGCACGGGAAATACGGGCGCAGCTGATCAGTCGGGGCGAGAATGCGGCAATCTGGCAATTGATAGAAAAATCGCTGTTTGTGTTAAGCCTTGATGACGCGCATATTCTGGATGATGAAGATGCGCTTAATGATGCCGCTTTTTCTGATGGCAGTGCTTTTTGGGCTTATAAACCTCTTAATTATCGTTGTAATCTCATTGATGACCGTTACTTTCTGCATAGCGAATGCAGCTGGGCAGATGCTTTAACGCTTGCGGATATTCTGAAATTGGCACAACAATATCAAAGCGACGGCAAAATCTTGCGTAAAAACGCTTTGCCGGAAAACCTAAATTTACGACCATTAGAGTGGCAAATTGATAAACATGAGCACAAAGAACATGATGGCGGAACCCATAAACTGATCAAAGAAGCGCTTTCTGAATATCGGCACTATGCGGAAAGCTATACCACCAGTATTTATGATTTATTCTTGAATGATCAGGAACAATCTTTATTAAAACCATACGATCCGAATGCCATTATGCAACTGGCTTTGCAGTATGCGCAGTTTAAAGTCTATAAAAATGTGCGTAGCAGTCGAGAAAATATTGATATGCGCCACTACTATAACGGACGAAAATCTTATATGCAGACGGTAACGGAAACATCCATCGCCGCCGCGCACGCCATTTACAAACTAGAAGACAGTGGCGATATTTATCCGCTCATCTGTCGCTATATGGAAGAGCATGCCGAGCGACGCAAAGCCTGTCTTGCCGGTTATGATGTATATAGCCATTTTCTCGGGCTTTATAGTATTGCGCGTGAGCAAAAGCAGGATATCGATTTCTTTAAAGACCCGGGTTATCTCGTATTGGTACAAAACTATCTTTCTACCATTACACTTGGCGGGCATGGCATTATCAGCTATATCGCTTTTACGGGAAGCCGAGAGGATAGTATTGCAGTAAATTATTCATTTAACCGCAATAACATCAATATTGTTCTGACTCATCAAAGGGTTCGTATGCGCGAAATGCAGAAATTTGCGGCAGCAATACAGGCAGGTAATAAACAGATTTTACGTATTCTGGCAAGCCAACAGCAGCAGGAATAATCGGCGCTATTTTTGTCTCATCTCAGAAGATTAAATTCAGATGTGTCAGTGCATGCTGTTAAGCCGCGTTGAGTGATATTTTTATACGGGATTCTCCTGCCAAAAGCGTTGAATGGCAGCAGCTACTTCTTCGGGGTTATCCATGTGCAAGTGGTGACCGCCATCTATTTTTCTGACGCGGATGTCTTGCGTTAACTGGTAACGCGCCGGAAGGTAATGCCAGTTGGCAGTGAATCCGTTACTGCCTTCTATCATGAGTACGGGGGCGGTGATACGCGGAATAAATTCTTGTACTTGTTCTTCTGAGAGTAGCATTGGTTGCCAGACCGTGAGGCGCTTGTCGCTGATGAAGCGATATCCTTGCGCTTCTTTGATGAGGTTACGACGCACGAGTTGTGCTGCGCTTCTTGGATGCATAGCGCCAGCATTAATGCGCGCTTTAATCAGCGTATCAAGGTCAGCATAGTAACGGTTGCTACGGTGATCTGTGTAGTTGAGACTGAGCAAGCGTTCGCGCATCCGTTCGGGGAGATCATTGTGATCAGAAACGTAAGGGGTACCGTAGCATTCGATGCATACAAGACGAGCGATGCGGTCATAGAATGTGCCGGCTAGCATGCTGGCAATAGCCGCACCGAGTGAATGACAAACAAAGTCGATTTTTTCAATGCCGAGGGTATTGATGGCAAGCATGACGTCGCGCATGTGGTCAGTAAAATGGTAACCACTACCAAGTGGACGGTGAGCGCTATGGCCATGTCCGGCAAGTTCCAAAGCAATGAGAGAGGTATGTTCGTCAACCAGAAATGGTGCAATCGGAGCGAAGCTGGCTGCATTGTCTAACCAGCCGTGTAAGGCGATAACGATGTGTTCTCCTTCGCCCCAACGTAAGCCGGCAAGTCTGATGTGCGGTAGGTCAATGCTGATATCGCGCGGGGTTATGGTGTTTGTCATAGTCGCTTGTGTCTGGTGGGTGAGAAATGATAAGGCGATTGCCATCTTAGCGGATTTGTAGCTGTGTTCGCTATTCGCGATGGCATGTCATCCTATTTTGTCCATGTGAGTTGCAAATACGGGTATCTTTTATGATGACGGATATAGTGAGCGTATTTATGTTGCTTATATGGCAGGTCAGGATGTTCCTACTAGTACGGAAGATAAATAAACAACGGCATGATGTTGTTGATGTCGGTAAAAATGTGCAGGTTATACCTAATATCTGTATAGCGCGCGGCATTTTATACCCACCATAATGCTACGAAAAGGCGAAGTAGGATACGCATTTTTTTGCAGGCTGTTGTCATCATGCCGTTGTTTTATCCGTACTTTCTTTGTGAAAGAAGTGGTTTTACGGACACGGGTTACTGATGTCAGCGTGTATGGCATCAATAGCTGCTAGCGTATCCGAACTGAGATGGATATCGGCACTGGCGATATTTTCTGCTAACTGTTCTAAGTTGGTTGCGCCAATAATATTGGAGGTAACGAAGCTGCGACTGTTGACAAAGGCTAGCGCCAGATGGGTTAGGCTGATACCCGCCGCATCGGCAACCACTGCATAGCGTTCAACAGCTTCGAAGGCTTTGGGCTTGTTATAGCGGGTGAATCGACTAAATTTTGCGATGCGCCAAGCGGGATCCCAAGGTTGGCGGCGGTATTTACCGCTTAGTATGCCAAAGGCAAGCGGTGAGTAGGCCAGTAAGCCGACATGTTCGCGCAGAGACACTTCAGCAAGACCGACTTCGTAGCTACGGTTAAGCAAACTGTAAGGGTTTTGTACGCTAGCAACGCGGGAGAGGTGGCGCGTTTCGGTTTCGCGTAAATGGCTCATGACGCCCCAAGGGGTTTCATTAGAGAGACCATAAGCGCGGATTTTGCCAGCTTTGACCAGCTCATCGAGTGCATCAACGGTTTCGCTGATGGGTGTGACGTCGCTGGCATCATGAATGGCGCTCAGACCCAGAATGCCAAAATAGTTAACGCTACGCTCTGGCCAGTGTAGTTGGTAAAGGTCGAGATAGTCTGTCTTGAGGCGTGCGAGTGAGGCATCGCAAGCTGCCTGTATTTGGGCGCGGGTAAAGCGCGAACCGCCACGGATGTAATTTTGTTCGTCGCTGGCGCGTGAAGGTCCTGCAATTTTGCTGGCGAGAATAAGATCGTCGCGTTTGCCGCGTTTGGCAAGCCAGTTACCGATATATTGTTCAGTGCGGCTGTAAGTAGTACTGTTGGGTGGAACAGGGTACATTTCAGCTGTGTCGATAAAGTTAACGCCGTGGCTGGTGGCATAGTCGAGTTGAGCGTGTGCTTCGGCTTCGCTATTTTGTTCGCCCCACGTCATGCTGCCAAGACAGATGACGCTAACATTTATACCGGTTTGTCCAAGCGGTCTGTGTTCCATGTGCTTCTCCTTAAAAAAGCCCACACCTTAGCGACTTGATACAGGAAGTGCAATAGCGTTATGTTGTTTTTTGAGGAAGGTCTGTGTTTTTGTAGCGTATGGCGCTGTATCTTGCGAAGAAGATAGATGTTTCATTGTGTAAGCATGGTTAATTTGTAGGAAATCGGAGCGTTGTTTACATTTTTGAGATTTGTTTGCTTTTATTT
>JAUMZX010000109.1 GCA_030527905.1 Cardiobacteriaceae bacterium | reverse complement strand
GGTGCAGGTGCAAGAGGATGGGTTGCCAGTCGATGATGCGATCGATTTTGAGCAGTGGAAATCGGTCGATATGGCGGTTGATCATGGCTTGTGCGGTTTGCTGGAAGAAGCTGCTCATGGGGATGTTGTTTGATTTGTGGATGTCGGGGTAATGTAAGCAGTTTGGGAACCTTTTGCAAAGGTCTCATTTTGTCTTTTATTTGCCATATCAACGTTAGATGAAAGTAGAGCTAATATTTTCTATAAATTAGAGGATACCAATAAAAAACCGCAGCTAGAAGCCGCGGTTTTTTATTGCAATGAAGCAGATTAATATGCGCCAAGGATTTCTAATCCGGGGAGTTTTTTGCCTTCAAGATATTCCAGCATTGAACCGCCGCCCGTAGAAATATAATTCACTTTATCTTCAATACCAAATTGTCCAATAGCCGCGATAGTATCGCCACCACCAGCAAATGTGAAGCCAGAACAAGCAGCAATGGCTTCAGATAATGCTTTAGTTCCTGCAGCAAAAGGTGCCATTTCAAAAACGCCTACTGGTCCGTTCCATACCACAGTTTTCATTTCAGCAATGATACGAGCATAGTTTTCTGCTGTTTTAGGACCAATATCCAAGATCATCTCATTATCAGCAACATCTTTCACATTTTTAGTCGTTGCTTTTGCATCAGCAGAAAATTCTGTAGCTACAACAACATCTACAGGCAATGGAATGTTTACGCCTCTGGCACGTGCTTTATCAAGCATTTCTTTCGCGTCTTTCAACAAGTCTGGCTCGTATAGAGAGGCGCCTACACTCAAACCTTCAGCAGCAAGGAAAGTATTAGCAATACCGCCACCAGGAATAAGCGTGTCAACTTTCTCTAACAAAGATTGTAGTACCAATAATTTGGTTGATACTTTTGAACCACCGACGATAGCAAGCAGCGGACGTGCTGGATTTTTTACGATTTTTTCCAATGCTTCTACTTCTTGTTGTACGAGCAGACCCGCAACAGCGATTTTTGCTTTCTCCGCTACACCATAAGTTGAGGCTTGAGCACGATGCACTACGCCAAAACCATCACTAACAAATACATCGCATAATGCGGCATATTTTTCTGCAAGTGCGGGGTCATTTTTCTTCTCACCTTTGTTAAAGCGACAGTTTTCTAACATGACGATTTCACCAGCATTAACCCGAGGAGCTTCGTCCAGATAATTTTTGATGAGAGGAACATCTTTACCCAGCAGTTTGCCGAGGTATGTTGCAACAGGTGCCAACGAAAATGATGCGTCGTATTCTCCTTCGGTCGGACGACCAAGATGCGCCATAATCATAACAGCTGCGCCATTTTCTAGGGCGTAACGAATGGTTGGTAATGCAGCTTGAATACGTGCATCACTGGTAATTTTACCGTCTTTGAGCGGTACATTCAGATCTAAACGCATCAAAACGCGTTTGCCTTTTACATCAATATCACTGAGTTTCTGCATGTTATCCTCTTTTACACATGGGTTATGAATGAAAATGTTTACATCAGTTTTTTACTTTGGGTGACTATGTTTTCAACTGTCAAACCAAACAGTGGGAATAGTTCATTTGCCGGCGCTGAAGCTCCAAAGGTATCAATGCCAATAACCGTACCCAAATCGCCACAAATGCCTCGCCAAGGCAAAGTAACACCAGCCTCAACCACAACGACAGGAATGTTTTTTGGAATTACCTGTTTACGGTAAGCGCAGTCTTGCTGCTGGAATATATCTAAACACGGCATGGAAACGACTTGAATACGTAATCCGCTTTCACGTAATTTTTCAGCGGCAGCAACAATGAGCGCTACTTCAGAACCGGTTGCGACTAATACAATGTCCGGTTTTTCAGCAGGTTGTAAAATATAGCCGCCTTTGAAGATGTTTTTACGTACTGTGGCATCCCGTTTCTGTTCAGGTAAATTTTGTCGACTGAGAGCCAAAATGGTCGGAACCGTTTGATTGAGTGCGCTACGCCACGCGACTAAGGTTTCCTGCTGGTCACAAGGTCGCCAAACATTTAGATTGGGTATTAAACGTAGTGATGCAATTTGCTCGATAGGCTGGTGTGTTGGTCCGTCTTCTCCTAGACCAATAGAATCGTGTGTTAGCACGTAAGTGACAGGAAGTTTTGTAAGCGCGGCCAGACGCATACCATTGCGCATGTAATCAGAAAAGACTAGGAAGGTTCCACCGTAAGCACGCAATCCACCGTATAAAGCAATACCATTCATAATGGCTGCCATAGCAAATTCACGTACGCCATAATGGATATAATTTCCAGAAAAGTCTCCAGGTAGAATAGATTTTGATGCTGTTTTGGCCCAAGTGAGATTAGAACCCGTCAGGTCGGCTGAACCGCCAATCATTTCAGGTAAATATGGCAGTAAGAGATTGAGGACATTTTCTGATGCTTTACGTGTCGCAATTAGGCCACCTGACTCGTTGTATTCTTCAAGTGCATTATTAACCACACGATCTAGTCCATCAGGCAATTTTCCACTCATAACCCGTGCATATTCTTGTGCTTCTTCTGGGTAACGTTCTTGATATTCTTGCCAAACGTGTTCCCAATCATCTTGAAGTTTTGCGCCTTTTTCCCGTAGATCGGTAATTTGATACACATCAGAAGGTAATTCAAAATCACCTGCTGGTAAACCGAGAGCTTGCTTCGTTAATGCTATCTCTTCTTTTCCTAATGGCGCACCGTGAACTTTTTCTGTTCCTACAAAATTGGGTGAACCAAATCCTATTTTGGTATGGCAAATAATTAGAGTAGGTTTATCTTTCTCTATTTTTGCGGCATTGATAGCGTTGCTGATTGCATCAGTGTCATGACCGTCTATGTCACGGATAACGTGCCAACCATAAGATTCGTAACGTAAGGCAACATCCTCACTAAACCATGGCGCAATTTCTCCATCAATCGAAATACCGTTGCTGTCATACAGGCAAATAAGTTTGCCTAGTCCTAATGTTCCTGCTAAAGAACTTGCTTCTGATGAAACGCCTTCCATCAAACAGCCATCACCAACAAATACATAAGTATAGTGATCAATTAGAGTCAGATCTTTACGATTGTAGCATGCGGCCATGTGCTGTTCTGCCAAGGCAAAACCAACGGCAGTCGCAATACCTTGTCCTAATGGTCCTGTGGTTGTTTCTACCCCCGGTGTATCGTGGTATTCGGGGTGTCCTGGAGTTTTGCTATGCAGTTGACGGAAATGTTTCAAATCTTCTAGTGAGAGATCAAAACCCGTGAGATGCAATGCCGCATATTGCAACATTGAAGCGTGCCCATTCGATAAAACAAAGCGATCACGATTATGCCATTGTGTATCAGCAGGGTTGACGCGCAGGTGGTCATGCCACAGTACAGCTGCCATTTCAGCCATCCCCATTGGGGCGCCAGGGTGACCGGAGTTGGCTTTTTGCACTGCATCCATACTGAGAATGCGTATAGCATCGGCAAAGGTCTTTAAGGGATTCATAAGCACTCCTGCGGTTGCGGGTAAAAATTATTCTGCATGTTGAGAAGATGCAGTGGAGGGGTTGATGAGTTGAAGATAATCAGAGAAGATGTTGAGGCTTTCAAAGAGCGCAACATCAGGAACAAAACTTTCTTTATCATTTTCATCCTCAATCGATGCATTACGCTGTTCAATATCAGTCTGATTTTTCTTGTCCGCATTTAAGGCGGGTAAATCGTGACGTTGGGCAGCTTCGTAATCATCTTGAAATTTCTTCCAAGATTCGTGTTCGTTTTTTCTTTCTTTAAGGTTTAAAGTCCAAGTTTTTTGTTTGTTTTTTTCTAGGACTTTATCAATATAATCCTGATAGCGTCGTAACGCAGGTTGTCCCAACATACGCGTTTGATGTAATTGACGTAAAGTGTTAAGTGTACTTTCTTCAATTTTGCCAGCAGATTTTATCTTAGCTGCTGCAATTTGTTTCCATGGTAAGGCGTAGTCTTCAGCTTGTTCTCCGACTTCATCTTGTGGGAAAACGCTAGGCAAGAGGATGTCTGGAGTAACACCACGGAATTGGGTACTACTGCCATTCACACGATGGAACATTGCCATAGTAAATTTCATTGCACCTAAATTCGGTGTGTTGCTCGCTACAAAATCATTCAAGTTAACCATAGTTTGCACAGTTCCTTTCCCAAAACTGTTACTGCCGATAATGAGACCACGCCCATAATCCTGTATGGCTGCTGCAAAAATTTCTGAAGCAGATGCCGCGTAACGATCAATAATTACTGCCATTGGTCCAGTGTAAGTTTCTCCAGCGATGTCATCTGTTTCAGTACGTACGCCACCTTGAGTATCAGACACCAAAACAACTGGTCCTTTATCAATAAAGAGTCCAACGGTTTTGACTGCTTCATAGAGTGAACCGCCGCCATTACTACGCAAATCTATGACAACACCATCAACCTTCGCATCGTTGAATTCTTTGAGTAACCGCTCTACATCACGCGATGTACTACGGTAATCGTTTTTGTCTTGCTGTGCGCCTTCAAAATCCATATAGAAAGAGGGGAGTTTTATAACGCCAATTCGTCGTGTAATACCCTCTTCTGTAACCGTTTCGATAGTTGATTGTGCCGCTTGCTCTTCTAATTTTACTTCATCGCGTTCTAGTGATATTTCTCTTACGCCTTTGGCTGCATTCGCAGGGTCAATCAGTAAGCGTACTAAAGTACCTTTTTTACCGCGAATTAAATCGACAACTTTATCTAAGCGCCAGCCGACTACATCGACGAATTCACCGTCTGTTCCTTGTGCTATTCCAATAATTTCATCTTTTATATTAAGTTTGCCGCTTTTATATGCAGGTCCTCCAGGGACAAGTTCTCGAATAATAACGCGATTTTCTTCTGTACCTAAAATGGCTCCAATCCCTTCTAGAGAAAGACGCATATTGATATTAAAATCTTCATTGGTCCGAGGTGAAAGATAGTTGCTATGAGGGTCGAACCGATTACTTAAGACATTCATATAAATATCGAAAACATCATCCATACTAATCTGGTTTAGGCGACGTAGTGCTCCAATATAACGACTACGCAATAATTTCATGGCTTTTTCTTCAGATTTGCCGGAGACACGTAAGCGGATCAACTGATCCTCAATCCGCTTTTCTTGTTTCGCTTGAGCTACCTCAATGCTTTGTGGCCATGGTTGTTTTTTCTCAATTTTGGTATCAGGGTAAGTAATGGATTCATTTCCATCTAGATCAAATGGGCGAGATAGACGTTCTAACGACCAGTGATTTAGAGCATTGGCACGATCGCTGTAACGCTGATAAATATTCACTAACGTGCTTAAATCCCCTTTGTTAGCCTGCATTAGGATATCGCCATAATTTCTAAATTCGTCAATATCACTTTGTAAGAAATAAATATGCGATGGATCAAGAGATTGTAGATAATCTAAATATACATCTGCTGATAATGATGATAATTTCTGCTTGCGATAATGATGATTGATCAGCAAATTCGCACCTAGACGAAATGCTTTCTTATGTTCATTACTTACAATCAGTGGTTCTGGCTTATATTCAGGGACACTTTCTATGGTTTGGCTAGCATTACTGTGGACACAGGCAGCGAGCAGTACGGCAAAGAAAATAATTGGAATTCGCTTCATCATGTATTTCTTAGGATTCACTGTTAGGATTTATGTGGGGGCCAACAAAATTGCGTCAGTCTAGCATAATTTTCACCCAGCGCGGCACCTCTACCGTCGCTTTCCCAATATAGGAATGGCGGAATTGTCTCGAATTACTACTGGGTTCAAGATTAATTTCGCTAATTTCTGCGCCATATTGTCGCGCAAGATTGGCAAAACCCGCAGCAGGATAAACTTGACCAGAAGTACCAATGGCTACAAAGTGTGTGCAGTTAGCAATGCTCTTTTCAATCGTTGCCATATGGTATGGCATCTCGCCGAACCAAACGATATCGGGGCGTAGGCCGGCCGTTTTTTTGCAATGAGGGCAACAGGTATCTATATCACAATCTTCATGCCAGTCATGGTGTACGCTGTTACAGTATAAACAGCGGATATTGAGCAAACTACCATGCATATGAAGCACTTCATCTGAGCCAGCGCGTTCATGCAAATCATCTACATTTTGTGTAATCAATGTTATTTGTGCAGGAAGAGATTGTTGTAATTGCGCTAGTGCGAAATGTGCAGCGTTTGGTTGTACATCTTTATCGTGTAATCGTGCACGACGCGCATTATAGAATTGATGAACCAATTGCGGGTTACGAGCAAATCCTTCTGGTGTAGCCACATCTTCAATACGATGCTTCTCCCATAATCCATCACTAGCCCGAAATGTTGCAATACCTGATTCGGCTGAAATGCCGGCTCCCGTTAATATAACAATATGTTTTTCAGACATTACGTGTACTCGTTGTATAAGCAGTAACAAATAACATCATCCATCCTAACAAAAAGGCGATGCCACCAATGGGAACAACAAAACGGATATCTAACGAACTTACAAATGCCATAATGTACAAACTGCCACAAAAACAGCATAGTCCTAGAGACCAAAGATATCCTGTCGTCAAGTACCACCATGAGGATAAGACGTTATTGGGAAATACAGTTGTCGTTAATAGCGCGAGCGTGTGCACAATCTGATAGCGGTGTGCTTTATTGAAATAGGAAGCGTGGATATCACTGAATACATTATGTCCAGTCATTGCACCTAATGCGACCCAAATAAAACCGCTGATCGCAGCAATAAGTAAGAAAATGCGTTTATGATTAATCATGGAATCTCTACTATAATTGTCGGTGGAAAAAGTGTTGATGTTAGGCCTACAAACAATGAATCACTGATATAATTCATTCCGTTTTGAATTGATACATCAATATATATTATCACTAGCAAACGT
>JAUMZX010000108.1 GCA_030527905.1 Cardiobacteriaceae bacterium | reverse complement strand
AAGGCGGGGAATCGCCCAGATATTGGGTGGTTCAGGGATGATGATGCAAGAAAATAAGCAGAAAACGGGCTCATTTGTGTTGAAAAATGAATGAGTGGATGAGTTGGAGGGTTTTGCACAGGTCTCATCTTGTTTTTGTGTTTGCCAGTTAGACGGGATATCCAGTGCGTGTGCAGATAGCGATAGGAGAAGGACAACGTTGAGCAAGCTATGACGGAAAACAGATATCATATAAACCTCTGATTGCGGTTGTAGTCGGGGAATTTATTACGCTTTGCACCATAATAGACTGTAAATTTTTACGCTATTTCTTTAAGGTTCGCCACATTGATGGTTTTCCCCTATCATACGCGCTTTTGGCAACGGATTTTTCATGGATAAAATTTCCATTCGTGGGGCACGCACACATAATTTAAAGAATATTGATCTGGATTTGCCGCGCGACAAGATGATTGTGATTACGGGATTGTCCGGTTCGGGTAAGTCTTCTCTAGCGTTTGATACGATTTATGCGGAAGGACAGCGGCGTTATGTTGAGTCATTATCCGCTTATGCCCGCCAGTTTCTTTCGATTATGGATAAGCCGGATGTGGATCATATTGAGGGGTTATCTCCCGCTATTTCTATTGAGCAGAAGTCCACTTCGCATAATCCACGTTCTACGGTTGGAACGATTACAGAGATTCACGATTATCTACGTTTGCTGTTTGCGCGGGTTGGGATTCCGCGCTGCCCTGAGCACGATATTGATTTGAATGCGCAGACGGTGAGTCAGATGGTGGATAGTATTCTCGCGTTTCCGGAAGAGAGTCGCTGGATGTTAGTGGCGCCTTTGGTGCAGGGACGCAAAGGCGAGCATACGAAGTTGTTACAAGATATGCAGCAGCAAGGTTTTGTACGTGCACGGATTGATGGCGAGGTGTTTGATATGGATGCCTTGCCGGTGATTGATGGACGACGCAATCATGATATTGGTGTGGTGGTTGATCGCTTTGTTGTGCGAGAAGGGATTGCACAACGTTTGGCAGAATCACTAGAAACCGCATTGTCGCTGTCTGATGGTGTGGTGCAGTTGGTCAATATGGATAAGGAGGAAACGCATACGTTTTCTTCAAAATATGCCTGTCCGGTGTGCGGTTATGCGTTGAGTGAGTTGGAACCGCGCATGTTTTCTTTTAATAACCCGCATGGCGCTTGTCCGGAGTGCGACGGGTTAGGTGTGAATACTTTTATTGATCCACGGCGTGTTGTGGTGCATCCCTATTTGTCTGTAGCGGCGGGGGCTGTTCGGGGATGGGATCGGCGTACGCCTTATTTTTATCCGCAGATGCAGGCACTTGCCGCGCATTATGATTTTGATCTTGAAGATACGGCGTTTGAGGATTTGCCGAAGGAAATTCAGAATCTGATTCTTTATGGAAGTGGAGAGAAGAAGATTCCGATGCCAACGATAGGGGCGGGTGGCAAGACCCGCTATCGTGAAGCGAGTTACGAAGGCATTATCCATACGATGAACCGTCGTTATCTTGAAACGGATAAGGCGCGGGTTCGCGATGAAATTAGCCAGTATCTGAATAACCGTGAATGCCCCTCTTGTCATGGTGCGCGTCTTAACCGTGCGGCGCGTCATGTGTATATCGACAATACGACCTTGCCGGATATCAATCGTTGGTCCGTGGCTAAAGCGGCGGAATGGGCTAATTCTTTAAATCTGTCCGGTGCACGCGGTGAAATTGCCGCCAAAATTCTGAAAGAAATCCGCGAACGGTTGGGTTTTTTGGTTAATGTCGGGTTGAACTATCTCACCCTTGCCCGTAGTGCGGAAACGCTTTCTGGCGGCGAAGCGCAGCGTATCCGCCTTGCTTCGCAGATTGGTGCGGGGCTGGTTGGAGTGATGTATGTGTTGGATGAACCATCTATTGGTTTACATCAGCGCGATAATGCGCGCCTGCTCGATTCGTTGTTACGTCTGCGTGATTTGGGGAATACCATTATTGTGGTTGAGCATGATGAAGATGCGATTCGTGCTGCCGATTATGTTGTTGATATTGGACCAGGCGCAGGAATTCACGGTGGGCAGATTATGGCAGAAGGCACACCGGCGGAAATTACCGCCCATCCTGATTCGTTGACGGGTAAGTATCTCTCTGGACGCGAGTGTATTACTGTACCGAGTAGCCGTACGCCGTGCGATAAAAAGCGCATGTTACGCCTTTACGGTGCCAGCAGTCATAATCTCAAGGACGTGAATCTTGAATTGCCAGTTGGGTTGTTCACTTGTATTACGGGTGTCTCCGGTAGCGGTAAATCAACGTTGATTAATGAAACGCTGGCGAAAGCGGCAGCGAAACAAATCAATCGTGCCGGTGAAGATCCGGCTGCCTTTGAACGCATTGAAGGGCTGGATTATTTTGATAAAGTCATCAATATTGACCAGAGTCCGATTGGGCGTACGCCGCGCTCAAATCCAGCAACATATACGGGAATTTTTACGGCTGTGCGCGAGCTTTTTGCTGGAACACAAGAAAGCCGTGCGCGTGGTTATACGCCGGGGCGTTTTTCGTTTAATGTGAAAGGCGGGCGTTGTGAAGCCTGTCAAGGCGATGGCGTCATAAAAGTGGAAATGCATTTTCTGCCGGATATCTTTGTGGCTTGCGATGTGTGTCACGGCAAGCGCTATAACCGCGAGACGCTGGGCATTACTTACAAAGGGAAAAATATCCATGAAGTGTTGAAGATGGATATTGAAGAAGCGCATCAATTCTTTACCAACATCCCTGCGCTGCAACGGAAATTGCAAACATTATTAGATGTTGGTCTTTCTTACATTCGTTTAGGGCAAAATGCCGTAACCCTTTCTGGCGGGGAAGCGCAACGCGTCAAACTGGCGCGCGAGCTGTCAAAACGCGATACGGGCCGCACGCTTTACATTTTGGATGAACCGACAACAGGATTGCATTTTCACGATGTACGTCAGCTATTAGAAGTTTTACATCGTTTGCGAGATGGTGGAAATACGATTGTGGTTATTGAGCACAATCTTGATGTAATAAAAACAGCGGATTGGATTGTGGATTTAGGCCCAGAGGGCGGCAGTGGCGGTGGAGAAATTATCGCCAGTGGTACGCCGGAACAAGTAGCGCAGCATGCGGAGAGTTATACTGGACATTTCCTAAAACCCTTATTAGAGCATTAGAAACTTGGTTTATTTGTAGGAAATCGGAGCGTTGTTTACATTTTTGAGATTTGTTTGCTTTTATTTTTTGCATAAAGGATTCTTTAGGAATTTTTAGCTACCATCAAGAACCATGCGACTTTGTCGTGCCTTTGGCATTCTTGACAATAGCTAAAAATGTCCAAAATTGGGCATCCATACAAAAAGGAAAAGTGTAAACAACGCGATTAATTCTTACAGTATTGATGGTATTTCAATCTATGGATAAAACGCGATATCGGATAGCGTATTGTACTGAATCTGCTATAAATAATCATAAGGAATAGGCTTTGAATTAATGGCATCCATTGCTACGCTCCAGCGACGTCAATTGAGAAAAGCGGTTATTTGGGAGCGGTGTTTGGTTTGCTACGTTGTTATGTTCTGATGCGCTTCTGGGGAGACGGTTCGTGGTGAACGGTTCTGTAGGTGATGAGAAAAGTTTTTTTAATTTTGTAGTCCGTTGAGGATAGGGCATGGTTCGCTGTTATCGCCGGAACAGGCGTCATGCCAATGCTGTAATTCATCAACCATATGCTGCAATGTGAGGATTTGCGCCTGTAAGGCAGCGATATGTTGTGCAGTCAGGTTTTTGATTTCTTGGCGCGGGGCATGAGGGCTGCGCTGTAATTGCAAGAGGGTAGCAATTTGCGGTAGAGAAAAGCCGACTGCTCGTGCGTGACGAATAAAGCGCAAGTGTTGCACGGTTTGCGTGTTGTATTGGCGGTAGCCTGCTTCATTACGGGTGGGCGCAGAGAGCAGTCCTAATTTTTCATAATCGCGAATTTGTTTGGCGGAGAGTCCTGATAGGCGAGCGGCGTCACTGATGTTCATCAAATGTTCCTAGATGTATGCAAAGACTGGGAAAAGCACGGTTTTGTGTGCTTAGGTTTTATTATTTTTGTGTGGCGTTAGGTGGGCGGATTCTTTGCTTGACCTTAACCCGACGTCAAGGATTATAGTAAATGGCTTCAGAAGCTGGCTCAAGTCAGCGTTTCATCTGTACTCATAGGTGTGTTTCTTTGATGTGTACAGGAAAGGGTTTGTAGATTATCAGGCAATAGGAGTTATGGTATGCAGTCAGTAAGGTTAAATATTGAAGGGATGACTTGTGGCGGTTGTGTCAAAAGCGTGACTAGCATTTTGGAAGGGGTGGCAGGGGTTTCTCGTGTTGAGGTGAGTCTGGAACAGCATCGTGCTTTGGTGGTTTTTGATGCCGCCGAAACAACGGTTGCCGCTTTATTGGACGCGGTAGAAGCGGGTGGTTTTGAAGCGTCGTTGTAATGTTTCGGAGAGTGGGTTTCATTGGTGTGTTGGCGGCTGTTATCGCGAGTGAGACGGGTTATGCGGGGGCGGTTGTGAGGATAGGTCGATGTTAGAGAAAGCGCGTTTTCAGATTGCGGGTATGACGTGCCAAGTCTGTGCGAACCGTATTGAGAGAGTATTGGTGAAGAAAGCCGGAATTGTTGAAGTGGGCGTTAATTTTGCCAGCGAGGAGGCGCAAGTACGCTTTGAGGCCAGTCAAATAAGCGCCGAGGCTATTGCGCAAATGATTGGCAAAGTGGGTTACACCGCCATTCAGGTAAAGGATGTCATGCCGTTATCGACAACGCGTCCGCAGGTGGGATGGCGCTTGTGGCTGTTGTTATTGATCAATATTCCTTTTGTCATGGGTATGGTGGGTATGTTTCTGGGGCAGCCGCATTGGATGTTGGCGCCGTGGTGGCAGTTTGTGTTGGCTAGTGTGGTTCAATTATGGCTGGCAATTCCGTTCTATCAAAGCGCATGGGCGAGTATTCGAGGGGGGCTGGCAAATATGGATGTGTTGGTTACCCTTGGCACGTTTGCCATTTATTTGTTTTCCGTTGCTATGCTGTTTTTCAGCCCGCATAGGGGTCATGCGGGGATGCCGCATGTTTATTTTGAGGCAGGCGTGATGGTGGTCGGATTTGTTTCTTTTGGAAAGTATTTGGAGCAACGAACGAAACAATCCAGTCTGAATAGTCTGGAGTTGTTGTTGAAATTGACGCCTAGAACAGTGCAGGTGCTGCGTGATGATGTGTGGTGCCCGCTACCGCTTGATGCGGTACTGGTGGGCGATAAGATTCGCGCTAATGCAGGGGAACGGATTGCCGCGGATGGTATTGTCGAAACGGGTAGCGGCTGGGTAGATGAAAGTCATTTGACTGGCGAGTCGCGTGCCGAAGCGAAGGAAGTCGGTAGTCATGTACTGGCAGGTGCGCTGATGCAAGAAGGTAGTATTGTTTACCGTGCGACGCAGTTAGGAAGCCAGACTCAGCTTGGCGATATGATGTCTGCGCTTTCTGAGGCTCAGGGAAGTAAAGCGCCTATCGCCCGGATTGCCGATAAGGTCGCAGGTATTTTTGTTCCGCTCGTGGTTATGCTGTCTTTGTTGACGTTCGTGTTGACTGGTTGCTTCCAACATGATTGGGAGCACGCATTGGTTCATGCGGTTTCTGTATTGGTTATCGCATGCCCTTGTGCTTTGGGGCTTGCAACGCCGGCGGCCATCATGGTTGGTATGGGAAAAGCCGTACAGCACGGTATTTGGTTTAAAGATGCCGCCGCTATTGAAGCCGCGGCTCGAGTGAATACCGTTGTTCTCGATAAAACCGGAACCCTTACGCGAGGGGAGGCAAGCGTTACCGCGTCATGGTGCGATGGCGATACGGATGCTAAAAGAGAAAATATAGCGGAATCCCTATTGGGTGAGCAAAGTATACCGAACGATGCAAGATATAGATTATTGCGCCTCGCAGCGACCGTTGAGCAATATGCAACGCATCCTCTGGCGAGAGCGGTCGTGCAGGCAGCACGTGCACGTAATATAGCGATTCCTACAGCGCAGCAGGTGCGGCAGGTTGCAGGGGCAGGCGTGGAGGCAGAGGTTGAAGGTGTGGGTATTGTCAAAGTAGGGAAAGCTGATTATTGCGGGTTGACTTTACCCGCGCATATGGTTACGCAGTGGCAAAATGCCAGTATCGTTGCCGTGACGTGCAATGAAGCGCCTGTTGGTGCTTTGGCGGTATGCGACACATTGAGAGAAGATAGTATGGAAGCAGTACAGCGCTTACAGTCTCATGGTATGGCTGTCTATATCATGAGTGGCGACCATCAAAGCGTGGTTGCTGATATTGCCGCCCAGCTCGCCATCACACATGCCTACGGCGATATGAATCCGCGCGAAAAAGCTGCGGCAATACAGCAGTTAGAACATGATGGTAAAACAGTGGCGATGGTAGGAGATGGTATCAATGATGCGCCTGCCTTAGCATTGGCGACGGTTAGCTTTGCGATGCAGCATGGTGCGGATGTTGCCATGCATACTGCTAGCGTCACGTTAACGCAACACTCAATTAACGACGTAGCCAATGCATTGTTGATTGCCCGTGTAACTTTGCGCAATATCAAACAAAATTTATTCTTTGCTTTTATCTATAACCTATGCGCTATTCCGATTGCAGCCTTCGGCTATTTGAACCCAATGATTGCCGCGGCGACAATGGCTGCAAGTTCATTATCGGTTTTGAGCAATGCACTGCGGCTCAAGCAGAGTAAACTTGACTAAGTGAGACCTGTGCAAAACTCTCCAACTCATCCACGCATTCATTTTTCAACACAAATGAGCCTGTTTTCTGCTCATTTTCTTGCATCATCATCCCTGAACCCCCCAATATCTGGGCGATTCCCCGCCTTTTAGACAGGAAAAAACATCTTTATCCTG
>JAUMZX010000107.1 GCA_030527905.1 Cardiobacteriaceae bacterium | reverse complement strand
TTGTGGATGTCGGGGTAATGTAAAGCAGTTTGGGGACCTTTTGCAAAGGTCTCATACCTTCAGCGACAATCGCATCGAATCGCTGGCAAATGCAGATAACAGCAATGCCGCTGCCCGACTGCTCTATACCGGTAGCAACGAAGGCGGTAATGTCTTTACCGGTAACATCGTATCAGGTCGTACTGCGGCTGGTGCTTTTGGGGCTGAAGCGGTATGGGATAAAACTTCTTCGGGCGATATCATCGCGTCTTATGCTCACAATATGCAGGACGCTGCGATTTACCGTGGCGAAATCACACACGGCGGCGGCTTCGGCAATATGGATGGTGTTGTTTTTAACAACAACATCTTAGCACCAGAAATCACACAACGCCCGCTGACGCCGGTGATTTATCTCGGCGCGGATAGCTCGCACGGACAAGACGGAACAAAAAACATTGAGGGCAACATTACCGATCTCAGCATGAACGGCAATATCCTCTTGAGCAATAAAAATATTGGCGAAATTATCCATACGCATGAAAACGGGGCGCAGGTCCATTGGCACGGAGATGGCGTACATCAGGAAAGCGACGGAACATACACCAATGGCGCCCATACCGTTTACAGCAATACCGACTACACCCTAGAAACCGGCGAAACCACACTTTATCTGGTGGGTATCAGCCCTACAAACGGACATGGTAACCACGACAACAACAGCATGATAGGTAATGGCTGCGCGAATATTCTGAACGGTGATGCAGGTAATGACATCCTTGACGGCGGTTATGGTGCAGACACCTTAATCGGCGGCACGGGCGCGGATACCTTTGTCTTCAAGAGTAAAATTGATGGTAACAATCTCGACACCATCCAAGACTTTAATCGTGCTGAGGGCGACAAAATCGCATTAAACAAAAGCGTATTCGGCGAATTGCAAGGAAAATGGTTTGTGCATCAGGGCGAGCAGATAACGCTCGAAACGCGCGTCATCCAACAAGGCGATACCCTGCTTTACGACGCAGACGGCAGCGGCAATGCCTATCATGCGACTGCGTTTGCCAAACTTCAGTCGGAAATTTCCTTAAACAACAACGATTTTATTCTATAAACGGCAAAGAAAAAGAGTACGCCCGACAAATGCGTCGCCTTATTTTGCAATCTTATGGGTCTGCGGTTCAAAACCGCACTCCCGATAAGCGGCAAAACGGCTGCGCGTACTCTGTAATACATCGACTTGTGGGCTCACGATTTCCATAATCCGTTTACAGCCACGCGGAATATCAGGCGTATTTTCTAAACTGAGATTTATCAACACATCAACGCTAACCGCACGCTCGGGAACAATTGCCAATAAAACGGAAGCTTCTTCCGCTAACGGATCGTTCGTGCGGCAATGCGTCAAAAAGCTCTCGGCGCGATAACTCCAAAGCCGTTCATCCAGTTGCGCTGCCATATTGTCATCCGCACAAAGAACCAACGTTTTCAAATCTTCTTCCTGTGCTTTTTCCGCCAATTTACAGGTCAGATCAAGACGATTTTCCAAACCGCTATCGGCAGGCAAAACATAAAAACGGATGAGAGGTTTACTTATTTGAGTCATACCTTTATCTCTTAGTAGGTTGGGCTAGCATCAATATGACACCGATTGATTTGCGGTTTTATCGCATTCGTATAATACTCGCGCTCACAAGATGATTGGATAACAGAGCCCTGCTAGGGTAACCATCACGACGAACCTTGTAACAACCGGTGTCAGCATAAAATCTTGCCCATATTGTATGCCGAGCATACAGAAAAGCGCACCATAAACCCAATACGCCACAAAATGCAAAAAGCTCAGATAGAAAGCGTGATTGATGCGGGCAACATCCGTAGTACAAGATACGAAACCGCGATTTTCCTATGCCCTACTTCGTGCCGCCGCTACGCCGTATCGCAAGATGAAGCAGAACTTGCCTCTCTCCTCAATCTATCCGTTGAGACAAACGTACGATTCCGTTCATACCATGATGGGGCGGTCTGCCTCTGGAAAGCGTTATAATAGCGCCGTTCCATTTCTCTGGAGAGTACGCATGAATATTACGGTTATTGATCACCCACTGGTGGCACACAAATTGTCGTTGATGCGTGAAGCTGATTGCAGCACGTACCGCTTCCGTACGTTAACGCGCGAACTGGCACGCCTCATGGCGTATGAAGCCAGTCGCGATTTACCCTGCGAGGATTATGTGCTACAAGGCTGGTGCGGCGAGGTGCGTGGCAAACGCATTGCCGGCAAGACATTGACGGTTGTGCCTATTTTACGGGCAGGTCTCGGTATGTTGGACGGTGTGCTAGATTTGATTCCAACAGCCAAAATCAGCGTTGTTGGTTTGCAACGTGATGAGGAAACGCTACAACCTGTCTCTTATTTTGAGAAATTCACCAGCAATATGGACGAGCGGCCAGCGTGGATTATTGATCCGATGCTGGCAACTGGCGGTTCGCTCGCTGCTACCATTGATCTACTGAAAAGCAAAGGCTGCAAAGACATTCAAGCATTAGTCCTCGTCGCCGCGCCGGAAGGCGTCAAACTGGTAAACGAAAAACACCCGGATGTCCGCATCTATGCGGCCGCATTGGATAGCCATTTGAATCAGAACGGTTACATCATTCCCGGACTGGGTGATGCCGGCGACAAGATTTTTGGCACCGTCATCGCCTAACCCCACCTACCACAACGTTTTCACGCCACTTTCATTGTTAAGGAATCTATATTATGCATCAGCCAATCGTTCTCCCCTGCGCCAAAGGTAGCGAGCAGGTCCTTGTTGCCGAAGCAGAAGCGCTTGGTTTACAAAACGTTCGTCAAGGCGTTGCGGTTGTTTCTGGTTTGGGCGATATGGAAGTGGCGTGTCGCCTTTGTCTCTGGTCGCGCGTGGCCAGTCGGGTGCTTTGGGTACTGGTCGAAGCAGCGGTAGAGAATCCTGACGATATGTATGCCTTAGCGCGCACGGTTGCTTGGGATGATCATCTGGATGCCAACAGTACCTTTGCCGTCAATTTTAACGGCATCGGCCAAGGTATTCGTAACACACAATTCGGCGCACTGAAAATTAAAGATGCCATTGTCGATTGCCTGCGCGACACCTTACATCGCCGTCCCGACGTGGATGCCAAAAATCCCGACATCAGCATTGATGCGCACCTCCGCAAAGGCCGCTTGACGCTGGCGCTAGACCTATCCGGCGGCGCATTACACCAGCGCGGTTACCGCCTAGCACAAGGCGCAGCACCGCTGAAAGAACATCTGGCAGCGACGCTGCTCTATCGCAGTGGCTGGCCAGCACTTGCCGCGCAAGGCTACAACCTCATTGATCCATTATGTGGAAGCGGCACCATTCTACTGGAAGCACTCCTCATGGCTGCCGACATTGCCCCCGGGTTATACCGTCAACATTACGGCTTTACGCATTGGCAAAGCCATAAACCCAGCCTCTGGAAACGTTTGCTTGCAGAAGCCGAAGAACGCAAAGAAACAGGCCTCTCGCGTTTAGACCTAAAAATATGGGGATTCGATCATGATGCGCATACCCTCGCCGCAGCACGCGAAAATGCTGCTCGCTTGCGCCTTTCTCACTGTTTACATCTGGAACGACGCGATCTAAGCCGCTTCACGGCCCAACCCGGCTATGGCGAACGCGGCCTTATCCTAACTAACCCGCCTTATGGCGAACGTTTAGGAAACCTGAGCGAGCTCGTCGTTACTTACGACACCCTTGGCGCCGCATTTAAAAGCTTTCCTCATGACTGGCTCATGGGCATTATCAGCAGCAATGCCGATATACTCAAACGACTACGCTTAGTCAGACACAAAAGTTATCAAGCGTTTAATGGTGGACTGGAAACTGAAATCGTTCTATACCATCGCAACGAACAACAAGAATCACAACAACCCGCAACAGAAGCAACGACCGTTGCCCCTTTGAACGAACAAGCGCGCATGTTCGCTAACCGCTTACGGAAAAATTACAAAGCCGCGCAAAAAGCCGCGCTTGCTGCGCATACCGATGCCTACCGTGTTTACGATCAGGACATGCCCGAATACGCCATCGCTGTCGATCTCTATGGTAAGTATGTACACGTACAAGAATATGCGCCGCCCAAAACTGTAGCACCAGAAAAAGCGCGGAAACGTTTATTAGACACCTTACACGTAATTCCGCAAATTCTCGATATCCCTCCATCCAACCTCGTCCTGAAAGTACGGGATCGACAACGCGGTAAAGCCCAATACGAAAAACAGGCGACGCGCGAACAATACTTCACCGTCCAAGAAGGCGCGGCACGGCTGCTCGTTAACCTGCATGACTATCTGGATACTGGACTCTTTCTAGATCATCGCCCCCTCCGTCGCCGCCTCTACGAAGAAGCGAAAAATAAACGTTTTCTCAACCTATTTTGTTACACCGCTAGCGCCAGCGTACAAGCGGCGCTGGGTGGCGCAGCGCACACCACCAGCGTTGATCTCTCCCAAACCTATCTGGATTGGGCGCACCGTAACTTCGATGAAAACCAGCTGGACAGCCGACATCGCCTTATCAAAGCGGATGTTATGGCATGGCTCAATGAAGGCAACAGCCAATATGACCTCATCTTCTGCGATCCGCCAACCTTCTCTAATACCAAAAAAGAACAGCGGGTATTCGACATCCAGCGCGATCAAGCTACCTTGATTGACCGCTGTATGACACGCCTTGCTTCAGGTGGCACGCTCTACTTCTCCAATAATTATCGCGGGTTTAAACTTGATCCGAAGATTAGCGAACGCTATCACTGCGAAGATATCAGCGCACAGACCATCGACTTTGACTATGCGCGCCGTCCGAACATTCACAAAGCATGGAAAATCCGCGCATACGATTAAACGACCTCTGCTTTCCAGCAAACAAGCGTCATTGTGCTCATAAGAGAAAGTGAATAACACGCGCTACTGCCGCATAAAATCAACAACTGCGCGCGCTCACTCGCCTTATAGACGCCCCTACTGAGTGTTCATCTATGCTAACGGATTTATCAGGTAAATTAGCCCGCCTTATCAAAACTGAATAAAAACCGGAGATCCGCATGCCTCGTAAAACCGTATTCGCCGCAGCCCTCACCCTCGCTGCTACTCAAGCTACCTTTGCCGCCGATGATATCCAAGAAACCGTCAGCAACGATAGTGACCGCGAATCCGTTGCCCTCACCATCTACAATGATGAGCTTGCCCTTATTCGAGAAACACGCAAACTTAATCTCAATGCTGGACTAAACCGCATCGCCCTACGCGATGTATCCGCCCGCATCATGCCGCAGACGGTCAGTCTGCAAACACGTAGTGGAGAGGCGCTACAACTGCTCGAACAAAACTTCGATTACGACCTTCTGAACAGTACCTCGCTACTCGATAAATACATTGGCAAACGCGTTATCGTTATTCGTACTAATCCTACCAGCGGGGAAGAAACTCGCGAAGAAGCTACCGTTCTCGCCAATAACAGCGCTAAAAGCGAAGACATTGAATACGCCAATAATAACAGCAGCGTTACTTTGCAATATGCGGATCGCATCGAAAGTGGACTGCCAGCAAACGCTCGTCTCGCCTTCCCCGAATTACCGACCAACTTGCGAGACCGTCCTTCACTTATCGTTGACCTCAATGCGGAAAAGGCGGGTACAGAAAGCGTCAATCTTGCCTATCTGAGCAAAGGCTTTTAATGGCATGCTGACTACGTAGCAACCCTTTCTACTGATGAAAAAAGCCTAAACCTCGCCGGTTGGGTAACCCTTAATAACCAAAGCGGTACCAGCTATAAAGACGCGACATTACAATTAGTTGCCGGTGATGTGAGCCGCGCACCAGAAGAACGATCAATAAACAAAGAATATTATGATGCCGTATACCCAGTAGCAGCAGCGCGTATGACCAGCCCAATGCAACAAGAAGCGCTCTTTGAATATCACCTCTATACTCTAAATCGCCCCACCACACTGAAAAATCAACAAAGCAAACAGGTCGCATTACTTTCCGCAGACAATGTGCCTATACGCAAAGAATATCGCCTACAGAACGACGCCTCCTTCTACAGCGGAGAGGTTCCCGAAAAAGGTCTCAAACAGAAAGTCGATGTCTTCATTGAAATCGATAACAAAGAGGAAAATCACCTCGGCATACCGTTACCTAAAGGCATTACCCGTGTTTACAAAAATGACAATGACGGACGTCCTCAGTTCATCGGTGAAGACCGCATCGACCATACAGCGAAAAACGATACCATCCGTTTGAAACTTGGTAGTGCTTTTGATGTTAACGGCACCCGAAAAATACTAGAGAGCAAAGATATCAGTAGCAAAATCGATAAAGTTACCAATACAGCCATATACGAAAATACCTACAGTATCGAACTGACCAATGCTAAGAAAGAAGCGGTTACCGTAAAAATTGTAGAACCGATTCCTGGCGATTGGACCATTCTCGAAGAAAGCAGCAAACATGAGAAAGTTGGAGCCTATCTGGCACAATGGAACATCTCCGTTCCTGCCGAAGGGAAAGCTGAACTGAAGTACAAAGTTCGCATGAAATTCTAAGACCTACACCAAATAGCACGAGGTCAGCTACCTCGTGCTATGCAATTAAAGACTATTTTTTATCAATAACCTTACTGCTATATTTGTAGGCGTTATCGCAAGGCTCTGTTTTAATCCAGCATTGAGGGTGGATAAAATTCATATTTCATAATGACTTATCGAATAAACGGGCAGTGGCTTCAGGCAAAGCTGCCTCATGTACTAAATTCTTCTACGACTCCATCAGATTTATATGGATAAAATTAGTAGAGGATTATGGGTATCCACACATCGAGACCTTTGCAAAAGGTCCCCAAACTGCTTTACATTACCCCGACATCCACAACTCAAACAACATCCCCTATGAGCAGCTTCTTCAAGCAAACCGCACAAGCCATGATCAACCGCCATATCGACCGATTTCCGCTGCTCAA
>JAUMZX010000106.1 GCA_030527905.1 Cardiobacteriaceae bacterium | reverse complement strand
CGCTTTGAAGCTAACAACTCTTCTTGCTGTAATTGGAATTTCTTCCCCTGTTTTCGGATTACGTCCAGGACGCTGCCTTTTATCACGTAATTCAAAATTACCAAATCCTGAGAGTTTAACGGATTCTCCAGTTGCCAGACACGAGCGAATCTCTTCAAAAAGATCATCTACTAATTGACGTGCTTCGGGTCGGAGAACACCAATTTGCGTAATAATTGATTCGACAATATCTGCTTTTGTTAATGTCATATTTTCCTACCTTAATTCTGCATTAAATGTGATTTTCAAGTAATCAACAGTGTTGTTCATGATACTTTCAACTTCTTCATCTTGCAATGTTTTCTCTTGATTTTGCAGCAACATCGCGAGAGCCAAGCTTTGTTTATCACCAAGTGACGCATTCTGATAAAGATCAAAACAGTAAACATCAAATAATATTTTTCCTATTTTTTTCCGTACAGCGCTAAGAATATCCGCTGAAGATATACTCTTATCCACAATCAATGCCAAATCACGACGCACAGTTGGATATTTAGAAATACTCTCAAAGCGTGGCAAATGTTTTTGGGGCAACAAATTCACAGTTTCAACTTCAAACACATACGCTTCATTTCCCTTAATATCAATCTGTTGCAGAATTTGAGGATGTAGAGCACCTAGACTTCCGAGGTAATTTCCTTTTTCATCATAAACATCTGCGCTTTTTCCTGGATGTAAATAGGATTTCCGCGAAGGACGATAAGTCAAATCAGAAAGTTGCCATAACAATTGCTCAACAACTCCTTTTACATCAAAAAAATCAATTTCCCGCGCTGAGACAGACCATTGCTCGGGTTCTGCTAAACCACTCATAATGCCAGCAATATGTATATTTTGCTGGCAATCTGTAGCCTGCTTTTCCCCTTCAGACAAGAAAATACGCCCCACTTCGAATAGCCGCAAATCTTGTTGTTGGCGATTACGATTATAGGAAAGCGCATTGACCAGCCCCGGTAACAAACTCATCCGCATTTCCGCAAGGTTAGTACTAATGGGATTTTGTAGTGTAATAGCTGCAACATTAGGAAAAAATATTTGATGACTTTTACGATCAATAAAACTATAAGTCACTGCCTCTTGAAAGCCCTGAGCTACTAATAAGTCACTGTAGTAGCGTAAACTTTGATTTTCACCAGCACCGTTTTGATATACCACTGCAGGTAAACGATCAGGAATATTGCTATATCCGTCAATTCGGGCAATTTCTTCAATCACATCTTCAGCGATTGTTAAATCAAAACGCCAAGCTGGAGACATAATTGTCCATTTATCATGCTCTATTAAGACTTCATTGCCTAATCCCGTTAAAATACGTTCAATATCTTTATTTTCATAATCGCGGCCAATGCGATGAGTAATCGCATCTTTTGACAAAACTATCGGTAACCGTTGTGGGAAAAATCTTTCATTTTCCACTGAACATACTTTTTCGGCATTCCCTCCGCAAATCTCTAGAATAAGGCGTGTGGCAAGATGAATGGCCGTTTCTTGTAGCGTATAGTCAACGCCTCGTTCAAAACGTTGTGCGCTATCACTAGATAAAGCAAAACGGCGCGCTTTACCGGCAATTCGTGGTGGATTAAACCATGCCGCTTCAAGAATAATATTGCGAGTAGCTTCTGTACATGCACTTTCAGCACCTCCCATCACGCCAGCGATGGCTAGTGGTTTCTCAGCATCAGCTATCAACAAGACATCATCATCTAACTGCACTTCACTATCATTAAGAAGACGCAATTTTTCACCATGCAAAGCACGTCGAATAACAACTCCGCCTTGTATTTTGTCCGCATCAAAAGCATGCAACGGTGTTCCCAATAGGAGCATCACATAATTTGTTATATCCACGATTGGATCATGTGTTCGTATTCCAGCACGCCTTAGTCTTTCCACAATATAAGTTGGTGTTGGCTGAGAAATATCAACTTCACGGATAATTCTGCCCTTATAACAAGGGCAATCTTCTGGGGCATGATTTGTAATTTCTAACGCTGTATTAACAGCCCCGTCTACTACTGCGACATCTAATGTAGGTAACCGAAAGTTATTCCCTAACTCGTCCGCACACAACAAAGATATTTCTCGCGCTAGACCGCGCATAGAAAAACAATCTGCACGATTAGGTGTTAAATCAATATCAAGAATCGCATCGTTCAAATGCAAATAATCTCGAACATCCGCACCTAATGGTGCATCTTCCGGCAAAATGAATAACCCCGTATGATCTTCACTTAACCCTAGCTCACGCGCAGAGCACAGCATTCCCTGTGATTCAACTCCGCGTAATTTGGATTTTTTGATATTAATATCGCCAGGAAGACATGCTCCAATTGTGGCTAATGGAACTTTTATACCGACCGCTATGTTGGTTGCACCACAAACGATCTGTAATGTATGGTCATTTCCCGCATCAACAGTTGCCACTCTTAATTTGTCTGCATCGGGATGAGGGGTTAATGTCAATACCTGAGCAACCACCACACCAGAAAAAAACGGTGCAGCATATGTAACACCGTCAACCTCCAACCCCGCCATGGTTAAACGATCAGCCAAAACCTCTGCTGATAAAACAATGCCATAGTCTTCCTTTAACCAATCAGTACTTAACAACATAATGCATCCTCAAAACTCATAACGAAACTGACGAAGAAAGCGTACATCATTTTCAAAAAACAAGCGCAGATCACGCACGCCATAACGCAACATCGCTAACCGCTCAATTCCCATACCAAAAGCATATCCTTGATAAACCGTAGGATCGACCCCTGAGTTACGTAGTACTTGAGGATGGACCATTCCACATCCCAAGACCTCTAACCACTTCACATTTTGAGCATCATTGTCCTTAAAAAAAGCGATATCCACTTCTGCCGATGGCTCCGTGAAAGGGAAAAAAGAGGGCCGGAAACGAACTTGCAAATCTTCACGCATAAAGAAATCGCGAAGAAACTGAATTAAAATTCCTTTTAGATCAGCAAAAGTGCTTGACGTATCTACCACAAGCCCTTCGACTTGATGAAACATTGGTGTATGTGTAACATCTGAATCACTACGATAAACTCTACCGGGAGCAATTATCCTTAAAGGTGCCCCTTCTTGCTCCATCGTCCGAATCTGTACACCGGATGTATGCGTACGTAAGACCGTTTTTGCATCAAAATAAAAAGTATCCTGCATAGCTCGTGCAGGATGATGTTCAGGAATATTCAGCGCTGTAAAATTATGGAAATCATCTTCAATTTCAGGGCCATCTTTAACCACAAAACCAAGACGCGCAAACCAATCTTCTATACGACGCCGTGTCAGCGTTACAGGGTGCAGACCACCATAAAACGACCGCCTTCCTGACAATGTAATATCCACACGCTCTGTAGCCAGCTTTTCTTCCATCTCATTCGCTTTAAGCACATCAAGCCTTTCTTGTAACGCCTGTTGAAAAACCGCCTTCGCATCATTAATGACCTTTCCTATATGCGGACGATCTTCCGCACTCACTTTAGCAAGTGCTTGCATATATGAAGTAAAAAGACCCTTTTTTGACAGATAAGTATTGCGGACAATTTCTAATGCCGGAATATCCAGCGCTTCTTGCAATGCGTTCATGCCGCTATGTAAGGCTTTTTCCAACGCTTCCTTGATAGACGATAGCTCACTCACTTTTCAGCCCCTAGTACCATTAATACTCATAATTAACATCGAATGAGATAAAAAACGGCTGCAAAAGCAGCCGTTTTTTATCTACAAAAATTCAAGCTTACAATACCGCTTTTGCCCTTTCTGCTAAAACGGCAAACACTTGTTTGTCATAAACGGCCAATTCAGCAAGCATTTTGCGATCAACACCAATACCCGCTTTTTTCAACCCATTGATAAAACGACTATAGGATAAACCATGTTGACGCGCTCCTGCATTAATCCGAATAATCCACAGTTGACGAAACTGACGTTTTTTCGCTTTCCGGTCACGATATGCATACTGACCAGCTTTAATTACAGCCTGCTTAGCAACACGATAGACTTTCCGTCTAGCATTGTAATATCCCTTAGCAGCATCTAGAACTTTCTTATGTCTTGCGCGTGCAGTCACGCCTCTTTTAACTCGTGCCATGCTCTACTCTCCTTAACCGATCATTTGCTTGATAGATTTAACATCACTATCGTGCACCATAACAGTGCCACGTAGACCACGTTTACGTTTAGTAGATTTTTTAGTCAAAATATGACGCGCATGAGAGTGCGAACGTTTATAACCATTCGCTGTTTTTTTGAAGCGCTTAGCCGCGCCTCGGTGGGTTTTCATTTTAGGCATATTTAAAAACTCGCATTGTTTTGTTTATTGCTCCGTCACATAAATACTGTAACGGCATCTAACGGCAGTTATTTTTTCGGCGCAAGGATCATCACTATCTGACGACCTTCCATACCCGCTTTTTGCTCAACAACTCCGACTTCAGCCAAATCGGCTTCAATCCTAGTGAGCAAATCCTGCCCGAGACCTTGGTGTGCCATTTCACGCCCGCGGAAACGGACGGTTACTTTCGCTTTATCACCATCAGTGAGGAAACGGTTCAGGTTGCGTAGTTTGACCTGGTAGTCTCCCTCGTCCGTTCCCGGACGAAACTTGATCTCTTTAACTTGGATGCGCTTCTGATTTTTCCGCGCCTCCTGTTGCTTCTTCTGCTGTTCAAAGCGGAACTTACCGTAATCCATGATTCGGCAGACCGGCGGTTCAGCATTCGCAGCCACTTCCACCAAGTCCAATCCCTTTTGATCAGCTATTTCCAAAGCCTCTTCGGTAGATATAACGCCAAGCTGTTCGCCATCGGCGCCTATCAAACGAATCTGTGCATCCGTGATTTTTTCATTTACACGAGTTTCTTGTTGCTTAGCTATTGCTAAATCTCCTGTGCTTTTGTTCCAATCAAATGCTGCATATGCGCAACCAAATCATCAACATTCATCACGCCAAGATCACTCCCGTCGCGTTTCCTGACTGATACAGAGGCAGCCGCTTTTTCTCGATCACCAGCGACCAGCATAAAGGGCACGCGCTGCAACGTGTGTTCGCGGATTTTATAGTTGATTTTTTCATTCCGCAAATCTTTTTCAACGCGCAGACCAACATTGCGAAGTTTTTCAGTCACTGCAATCGCATAATCGCTCTGCGCATCAGTAATTGGCATGACCACAGCCTGAACTGGAGATAACCACAATGGCATTTGCCCAGCATACTGCTCAATTAAAATTCCAATAAAACGCTCCAAAGAGCCTAAAATAGCCCGATGAATCATGACTGGTATCTGCTTTTCACCATGTTCATCAATGTAATGTGCGCCCAGCCGTTCCGGCATTGAAAAATCCAGCTGCACAGTTCCACATTGCCAACGACGTCCGAGACTATCTTTTAGCGTAAATTCTATTTTAGGGCCGTAGAAAGCACCTTCTCCTGGTTGCAAACGAAATTCCTTGCCTTGCGCCTCTAAAGCAGTCTGTAAATCTGCTTCAGCTTCATCCCAAATTTCATCAGAACCAACCCGTTTTTCTGGGCGGGTAGAAAGCGCAAGTTCAACTTCATTAAACCCAAAGTCGCGATATACTTCATATACCATCTGACAACAACGCTCTATTTCTTCACGAATTTGCCCTCGCGTACAAAAGATGTGCCCATCATCCTGCACAAAACGACGCACTCGCATCAAACCATGTAAAGTCCCTGACGGTTCATTACGATGACAGATGCCAAATTCTGCATAACGTACTGGTAACTCACGATAACTACGTAAACCTTGGTTAAAAATCTGGATATGCCCCGGACAATTCATCGGTTTAACCGCATAATCGTGTTCATCAATGCAGCAAGTAAACATATTGCCGCCGAACTTATCCCAATGTCCTGATTTTTCCCATAACGTACGGTCTAGAATCTGCGGCCCTTGAACTTCTTCATAACCATATTTACGCAGTTTTTCGCGCATATAGTTTTCGATTTCTCGATAAATAATCCAGCCTTTCGCATGCCAAAAAACCATACCAGGCGCTTCTTCCTGCAAATGGAAGAAGTCTAATTGTTTACCAATCCGACGGTGATCCCGTTTTTCTGCTTCTGCTTGTTGCAGCAAATAAGCATCAAGCGTTTTCTGTTCAGCGAACGCAACTCCATAAATCCGCTGTAAAGGTTCACCACTCGCATCACCACGCCAATAAGAACCGGAAAGTTTGGTCAGTTTAAATGCTTTGACATGCCCCATATGTGGCACATGCGGCCCACGACACATATCAACATATTCTTGGTGATGATAGATACCAACACGTTCAACGCTCGTATCAAAATCATCGATCAAACGCACCTTGAAGTCTTCATGCCTTTCCAGAAATAGCTGCCGTGCATCTTTTACCGGCGTCCAAACCTTTTCTACGCCATAACCACTTGCAGCCAGCTCCTTCATCCGTTTTTCTAGGCTTTCCAAGTCTTCCGGCGTAAAACGATGCTTACTATCAATATCATAATAAAAGCCATTCTCTATCACAGGGCCAATCACCATTTTGGCATCAGGCCACAACTGTTTTAGGGCGTGTCCTAAAAGATGAGCAGTAGAGTGTCGAATAACATCAACACCGGCTGCATCTTTAGCCGTAATAATAGAGACTTGCGCATCTGTAGAAATAGGATCACTGAGATCACGCTCCTCCCCATTAACATTAATAGCTATCGCGGCTTTAGCGAGACCACTACCAATAGCCGCTGCAATTTGCGCTCCATGAGTAGGATTTTCGAACTGACGGACACTACCGTCAGGCAATGTTATATTTAGCATAAAACTTCCTAAATTTTGTTACGACGAATACCACACGCCGATTCAAATATATAAAGAGGGGCGACATTGTACGTCATTACTACTGCTTTTTTCAGAAAAATTACACGCCTCATACAAAATATGAATATTATTTATTTGTAGGAAATCGGAGCGTTGTTTACAGTAATTTGAGAGAATACTGTAATGAACATGCACAAAAGAATCAAACTCACACCGTTTCATCGACAAG
>JAUMZX010000105.1 GCA_030527905.1 Cardiobacteriaceae bacterium | reverse complement strand
TATTTCAGCACTTGCCGTACATGGACGCAGCCGGAACCAACGCTTTAACGGCCGCGCCAGTTTCGAGCTCATGGCTAATGTCAAAGCTCAACGACGCCTGCCCATCATCGCCAATGGAGACATCACGCATGCAACACAAGCTAAGGCGCTCATTGATCGTTATGGTTTTGATGGAATAATGATTGGTCGTGCAGCACAAGGAAATCCATGGATTTTTGCGCGTTGTCAGGCATTGATTAATACGAAAAACCTACCTTTACCTACCATCAATACCGCAGCACAACAAATATACACGCACATACAAGCCTTACATCAACACTACGGGAAACAAGCCGTCTGTATAGCGCGCAAACATTTACACGCCTATTTACGCCAGCATCCTGATTATGCGGACTTACGTTCGCAAATTAATCATGCAGCAGATGCAAATAGTCAACTTACTCTTATAGAAAAACATTTCACCATTCATACTCACACTAATGCGTTCCAAGATACATCATGGGACGCAAACCTCTTATCAATAAGACAACCTAAGGATAGCCATGCACCACATTACCATTCACGCCGCTATTGAACACAGCATCGAACAGTACTATCTCATGTTAGAAAACGAAGGAGAAACGGTTACCGGTTTATATAACCTAATTATCAATGAAGCTGAGCAAGCGGTTATCAGCAATGTGATGAAACGCTGTCGTTACAACCAAAGTCATGCGGCAAAAACGCTTGGTATTACCCGTAACACCTTAAAGAAAAAACTTGACCAACATCGCATTCCTTACCCAAAACAACGATGAAACGACTATTTCTACTAATTTTACTCGCAACAATACAAGCCGCCAGTGCTGAACATATCTGGTTACATGATGGCGAGCGGCTGATTTATGCGGAAGTCGCTCGTAGCGATGCTGAACGTGCACGTGGATTAATGTATCGTCTTTGGTTGCCTCCTAACAGTGGCATGCTTTTCGTCTTTGATCCACCGGAACCAGTAACTTTCTGGATGAAGAACACCCTCATTCCTCTAGAAATGCGTTTTTATACAAAAGACCATGCCGCCTTTACTCGCTATACCGCCCTACCCTGCACCATGGATCCCTGCCCACACTATCCGGCAAGAGGTCTGATTTCTTATGTTCTTGAAACACGGTCGCATTATCGACTGCTCTCTCCACGCCCCTTGCCACTACAACTCATCTTTACATCTGTAGATTAGACATAATGAGCACTAGCAATATAAGCAGTGTACCGATAGCCCTCAATGATTATTCAAACAACCTTTTGATAACAGAATAAACAGATTGTAAAAAAGAAGGCATACGCTACATATCTTCAAACACATATACCCTCGGAAAAACATTTACCCCCCTTTTCAACACAAACCAAAACCTATTTCATACGGACTGCTCATATGACATATCAGTTGTCCACTTATATAATCGTTATTCCTACAAATCTTAAAGGAGAAATACTATGGCCGATTTCAATCAAATTCTTGATGCAGGTGATGTGGATAATGGCATCATCAATGTGGTTATTGAAATTCCTGCTGGTTCAAATCACAAAATTGAGTGGAAACGTAAAATAGGCGCTCTCATGCTAGATCGTGTCGAACCCCTTATCTTCGCCAAACCAACGAACTACGGTTTCATCCCGCAAACCTTAGATGAAGATGGCGATGAGCTTGATGCTCTCATCATCACCGATACACCACTACCCACAGGGGTTTACCTAGAAGCTCGGGTTATTGGAGTTATGAAATTCGTTGATGATGGCGAAGTTGATGACAAAATCGTCTGTGTACCCGCCGATGACAGACAAACTGGCGATGCCATCAAAACTTTAGCGGATCTCCCCGCACAATTAATCAAACAAATCGAATTTCACTTCAATAACTACAAAGCCCTCAAAAAACCAGGTTCAACCAAAGTAGATCACTGGGGTAACATTGCAGAAGCCAAACAAGTAATTCGCGATTCTCAAGTCCGTTGGAAAAATGACTACTAACGGACATTCACATATACCCTTCCTATAAATTTTCTGGTGCGAGATAAAATCGCATCAGAAAAGCGCCTTATGCGCGCCCCCCTACATATTGACCTAAAAAGGACGCAGCATATGAAACGACTCATACCTCTTACTCTATTCACCCTTATCTATACGGCTAATACCATGGCAGAAAATAACGATCCTAACCTCTGGCTGGAAGATATCACCGGCGATAAAGCGCTCTCTTGGGTGCGCAAGCACAACGCACAAACTGAAAAAGCACTTGCCGATAATGACGAATTCAAAAAATTAGAAGGCGAGCTCCTCGCCATCTTGAATAACGATGAAAAAATCCCCTATATTGGAAAAATGGGTGATTATTACTACAATTTCTGGCAGGACAAAGGCCACCAACGTGGTATTTGGCGCCGCACTACACTTGAGGAATACCGCAAAGACAAACCACAGTGGGACATTATCTTAGACATTGATGCACTAAATAAAGCAGAAAACACTAACTGGGTGTGGCATGGTGCAGATTGTTTGCGTCCTGATTACACGCGTTGCCTCATATCACTCTCTCGAGGAGGGTCTGATGCTGACGAAACCCGAGAATTTGACCTCAACACACGTAGCTTTATCAAAGACGGATTTTATCGTCCTGAGGCCAAAGGCGGCATGAACTGGATAGATGAAAATCACGTCTTTATCGAAACCGACTTCGGACCTCATAGCATGACCACTTCTGGCTATCCGCGTGAAGCACGCTTATGGACGCGAGGTACCCCTATGGAAAAAGCCGAAACTGTATATCGAGGCGAAGAAACCGATATGTATATTGGTGCGATGCACGATGATACTCTAGGCTATGAACGCGATTTCGTCATTAAAGCCATAGATTTCTACCACAACGAGCTGTATCTGCGTAATAAAGACGGTAGCTTGAATAAAATTGATGCGCCTGATACGGCAGGAAAAGGCGTCGTTCGGGATTGGTTCGTTCTTGCTCTTCGTGAAGATTGGGAGCTGAATGGTAAAAAATATAACAATGGCAGCCTTCTCGTTGCCAACTTCAATGATTGGATGGCAGGCAAACGTGAGCTCCGCCTGCTATTTGAACCAACAGAACACACCTCACTTGCAGAAACTATCTGGACGAAAAACTACCTTATCTTGAACATACTAGATGATGTTAAAAACCGACTTACCGTATTGGATCCACAAAAAGACTGGGCAGAAAGTCCTCTTAGCGGTGCGCCGGCAATGGATACGATTAGCGTCAAAGCAGTAGATTCTGATGAAAACGATGACCTCTGGCTTACGGTTAGTGGCTTTACCACGCCAACCAGTCTTGCGCTCACCAGCGTAACCAACAAAAACAACCCTGATGTTTTGAAAAAATTGCCCGCCTTCTTTGATGCTGAAGGTATCGTCGCTGAACAACATTTTGTCAGTAGTAAAGATGGTACACAGATCCCCTACTTCCTCATCCATCACAAAGACATAAAATTGGATGGTAAAAATCCGACCTTACTCTATGGTTACGGCGGGTTTCAAATTCCTTTAGTCCCATCTTACGGAGCGAGTATAGGGCGCGCTTGGCTTACCCGCACAACGGAGGATGGTCGCCATGGGGTTTACGTCATAGCTAACATTCGCGGTGGCGGAGAATATGGTCCACGTTGGCATCAGGCCGCACTGAAAGAAAAGCGTCACAAGGCTTATGAAGACTTCGCTGCAGTCGCCGAAGACCTCATCAAACGAAACGTTACCAGCCCAGCTCATCTTGGAACACAAGGCGGCAGTAATGGTGGCCTTCTCACAGGCAATATGCTCACCCAATATCCACAACTATTCGGAGCAATTGTCATCCAAGTTCCGCTACTCGATATGCAACGCTATAGCAAACTACTGGCAGGTGCATCATGGATTGCCGAATATGGTGATCCTGACAAACCAGAAGAATGGAAATACTTACAGACATTTTCTCCCTATCATCTCTTTGATGAGAAAAAAGACTACCCACCGGTTCTCTTTACGACTTCCACACGCGATGACCGCGTACATCCCGGACATGCACGCAAAATGATGGCAAAGATGGAAGCAGCAGGGAAAAACGCGCTTTACTACGAAAATATTGAAGGCGGACACGGCGGCGCTGCGGATAACAAACAACGCGCTTACATGAGTGCGCTGGAATATCAATTCCTGTGGCAACAATTGAGTAAATGACTATAGGAGGGCTTATCGCCCGCCTTTACTTTAGCCACGACTAAGTAATAGTTATATTAATGAATATGTCAGGTAGTCTTTCGTCATTTTTATACTAAAAATATTGGTAACTATCCATGCATACCCATAATATTTTGTATTGCATATAAAATGCCCCTATTACAATGTAATCTTGAGTCAATAATCGCAAGTCTAGGAGATCGTATGAGAATAAGGACTTATGTAGCACTCTCAGCAGTATGCTTACAATTAGCCGCATGTACCTTATACGATTCGTGACTTACAAGGTAAGGTAGCGATTAAGCATACATAAGGCGAATCGCTGTCAATTACCACAAATAAGAGCACGGCAAAATACACCACGATTGCAAGGCGATACAGAGCCTATTTGTAAAAAACATTTAACTATTAACTATCTAACGATAAAAATGCATAGTAACAAAAGTGCTTTGGCATATGCGATCTTATGTTACTGTACAAACTACAACATAAAGCTCACCCATGATCCGATTTCCTCTAACTCTAGTGAGAACCTATGAAACTAAAACCCCTTATATTCACACTGATGCTAACCATGACAACAGCTTATAGTCAAACTCCTCCTGATATAGAAAAACATCCTCATAACGTACCTTCACCATATGGTGAGCGACAAGACGAGTATTACTGGCTCCGCGATGATGAGCGTAAAAATCCTGAAATGCTCGCTTATCTCAAAGCAGAAAATGCCTATGCTGATGCGGTGATGCAACCGCTCAAACCATTAGAAGACAAGCTCTACAATGAAATTCTCTCTCGAATCAAACAAGATGATAGCACTGTGCCTTCTCGTGACCGCGGCTACTGGTATTACACTCGCTTTGAAGAAGGGCAGGATTATCCGATTTATGCGCGTCGTGCAGCACAAGACGGGATAGATGCTATCAGTATCCAAACCGCAAACCAGAAAGGCGATTTTGCCGGCGAAGAAATATTAATCAACGTCAACACACTAGCAAAAGGCCACGATTATTACAAAGCAGCACCAGTGGACATCAGTATGGACAACCAACGTATGGTTTGGTTGGAAGATACTAATGGTCGTCGCCAATATACTTTGTATTTTACGGACTTAAATACAGGAAAGGCTCTACTCGATAAGATTAGTGGTACCAATGGCAATGCTGTATGGGCAGACGATGGAAAAACCTTATTTTATATTGAGAATGATCCAGAAACGCTTTTGAGTAAACGAATTAAAAAGCATATCTTAGGAACTGACAGTAAAGATGATCAAGTTGTCTATGAAGAAGCTGATGACAGTTTCTATCTTGGCCTAGGCCGCAGCCGCGATGATGCCTACCTCTTGATTCACTCAAGTAGCACCGTTTCTGATGAAGTCCGCTATACCGATGCTAAACAGCCGGATACATTTAAGGTACTCAGTCCGCGCGAACGTAACTTGGAATATTCTGCCGATCACTTCGATGGGCAATGGTTTATTCGCACCAATGCTAATGGCGCAACCAACTTTAAAATCGTTACCGCTCAAGACAACGCCACCGATCATACCCACTGGAAAGACTGGATTGCCCACGATCCGACTATCTACATTGACGGCTTTGAACTATTCAATAACTTTACCGCTATCAGCGAACGATCAGAGGGATTAGAACGTATCCGTATCCTAAAGAAAAATGGCAATAGCGAATACGTTAAAGCCGATGAGAGTGCCTATTCTATGGGGTTGGGCAGTAATCCTGAAGCAAATAGCGATTGGCTACGCTATAGCTATACTTCAATGACTACGCCAGATATTGTTTATGAAATAAATACCCAAAATGGTGAACGTCGAGAATTAAAACAGCAGCCAGTTCCCAGCTACGACCAACATCACTACATCACCGAGCGCCTCTGGGTTCCTGCACGCGATGGTACGAAAATCCCCGTATCTCTTGTCTATCGTAAAGATTTTAAACACGACGGAACTGCAGCCCTATTGCAATATGGCTACGGTAGCTACGGAGCCTCAATGGATCCCTATTTTAGTAGCAGTGTAGTCAGTCTGCTTGATCGAGGTATGGTCTATGCAATCGCACACATCCGTGGCGGACAAGAAATGGGAAGACAATGGTATGAAAACGGTAAAATGTTCAATAAGAAAAATACATTTACCGATTTTATTGACGTCACGCGTTACCTTGTTGCAGAGAAGTACGCTGCCAAAGATCGTGTTGCAGCACTAGGTGGCAGCGCAGGAGGACTCCTAATGGGCGCGATTGCTAACATGGCACCTGAAGACTACCGTGTCATCCTATCGCAAGTACCATTCGTCGATGTCGTCACTACCATGTTAGATCCTAGCATTCCGCTCACTACCAACGAATACGATGAATGGGGCAATCCAGAAACGAGTAAAGAAAGCTATGAATATATGCTCTCTTACTCACCGTATGACAACCTAAAAACGCAAGCCTATCCCGCTATGTTTATCGGCACTGGATTATGGGATTCACAGGTACAGTACTGGGAACCAACAAAATACGTTGCCCGCCTGCGTGACCTGAATACTGGACATTATCCCATTATTTTCCGTATCAATATGGAAGCGGGACATGGTGGTAAATCAGGGCGCTTCCAGCGTTTCCGCGAAACGGCAGAAATGTACGCCTTTATGTTGGAACAGCTTGGCGTAAAATAAGCGTTATTATCCATTAATTGTAAGAATTAATCGCGTTGTTTACACTTTTCCTTTTTGCATGGATGTCCAATTTTGGACATTTTTAGCTATTGTCAAGAATGCCAAAGGCACGACAAAGTCGCATGGTTCTTGATAGTAGCTAAAAATTCCTAAAAAATCCTTTATGCAAAAAATAAAAGCAAACAAATCT